>JAQYWN010000315.1 GCA_029379265.1 Rhizonema sp. NSF051 | reverse complement strand
AGTATCTTGGTCGAATTGACCATCAAGTGAAGGTGCGAGGCTTCCGAATTGAGTTGGGAGAAATTGAAGCGGTGCTGAGTTCTCACCCCAATGTGCGACAAACTGTCGTCATCGCCACACAGGAAATGGTGGGGGCAACTCGGTTGGTAGCATACTTAGTAGCTTCGGCGCAACCAGCACCCAGCACCAGTGAGTTGCGTGCATTCCTGTCACAAAAGGTACCGGAATATATGATTCCCAGTGCCTTCGTCGGACTCGACTCTCTACCACTGACACCCAATGGTAAACTCGACCGCAAGGCGTTACCAAATCCTGAGTTGGCACAACCTTCTCTCGAAAAAACTTTTGTGGCTCCCCGCACACCAACGGAAGAGGTACTGGCTGAAATCTGGACTCAAGTGCTTCGGCTTGAGCGAGTCGGTGTTAAAGACAATTTCTATGACCTTGGGGGTCATTCCTTAATAGCTACTCAACTGGTCTTTCACATACGAAATACATTCAAAGTAGAATTGCCTTTACATGTCCTGCTCGAAACACCTACAGTTGCGGGGATGGCTGAAACTATTGATCATGTTCTTCAGGCAACACTGACTCCATCTGCTACAAGATCTGTCACGGAACTCAGTGCAGAAGCTGTTTTAGATGATACAATTTACCCTACCAATATCCCCGTTGAGCAGATTACAGAGCCAGCAAGTATTTTTCTCACGGGAGCAACAGGTTTTCTCGGAGCTTTTTTACTCTATGAACTTTTACAGCAGACTGATGCTGAGATTTATTGCTTGGTACGCTCTTCTAATGTGGAATCCGGCTTAAAGAAGATACAAGCAAATCTTGAATCTTACTTACTGTGGAATGAATGTTTTAGTTCTAGAATTATCTCAGTTCTCGGAGATTTATCTCAACCACTTTTTGGTCTGGGGGATCAACAGTTTCGATTGTTGGCAAGTACAATAGATGTCATTTATCATAATGGCGCATTAGTTAATTTCGTCGAGCCCTACTCTAAACTTAAGGCAGCTAATGTTCTTGGAACTCAAGAAGTTCTAAGATTGGCAAGTCAAACTAAACTCAAGCCTGTACATTATATTTCTACCATTTCCGTTTTTCCGTGGGAGGAGGACTTGTCTAAAGAGCATATATTCCGAGAAAACGACTCTTTAGATCGTGGTAATCTTGCAGGTGGCTACGAGCAGAGTAAATGGGTAGCCGAAAAGTTAGTCACAATCGCACGCACTAGAGGACTTCCTGTGTGTATATATAGACCGGGAAGAGTCTCAGGGCATAGTCAAACAGGAACCTGTAATACAGATGATCTCATATCCAGAATGACAAAAGGTTGTATTCAACTTGGAAGTATTCCAGATTTCAACATGACAGTGGATATGACTCCTGTGGACTATGCAAGCAAATGTATCGTTCATTTATCAATGCAAAAAAAATTTCTGGGGGAAACTTTTCATGTGGTTAATCCTCTGCCTGCCCACTGGAGCAACGTTATAAATTGGTTCCGCTCATTTGGTTACTCGCTGAAGGTGATTTCGTATGATCAATGGCGAGCAGAGCTGCTTAAGGTTGCAGAGCATTCCTCAGAAAATGCATTATATCCATTAATACCTTTCTTTTCGGATGAAGCACCCGATGACTCAGTCAAGTTCGACTGTCAAAATACGCTCAATGGGCTTGCGGAAACCTCTATCAAATGTCCATCAGTAAGTGCTGAATTACTTAGTACTTACCTCTCGTACTACATTCGTAATGGTTTTCTGAAGGCTCCGCAGCAGATTGAGCAAGTTGGATATTCTTTAAATAAAGCACCTGGAGCTATGACTAGATAGCGATATCATAGGGCAAAATAATATTACTCTAAAATAAATGAAAAAAAATCACATTGAAGACATTTATCAACTATCTCCAATGCAGCAGGGAATGCTGTTCCACACGCTTTATGCGCCTGATTCTGGGGTGTATTACCAGCAGTTTAGCTGTACTTTTACAGGAGTTCTGGATGTGGAGGCATTCGATGCAGCATGGCAGCAAGTAGTCGCACGGCATGCAGTCTTGCGGACGGCTTTCATTTGGGAACGCCAAGACTTGCCACTACAAGTGGTGAACCGACAGGCGAAACTACCACTCTTGGTTCATTCATGGCTGGGCCTATCAACTGAAGAGCAGCAACAGCAACTACAAACTTTTCTAGAGTCAGATCGCCTGCGTGGCTTTCAATTGTCCAAGCCACCACTGATGCGCCTGAACTTAATACAAATGTCACCAGATGTTTACCAATTTGTGTGGAGTTATCACCACATACTCATAGATGGATGGTCACTGCCGTTGGTATTTAAGGAAGTGCTAGGCTATTACTCAGCATTGTGTGAGGGGGAAGAGTTACAACTTCAAGCAAGTCGTTCCTACCGCGAGTACATTGCCTGGTTACAGAAGCAGAAGTTGGAAGAAGCCTGTCAATTTTGGCGGCAAACACTCCACGGGGTGACGGCACCAACGCCCTTCATCGTTGATAAAGCACAGCAAAAGTCTGGGCACGACAGCAGCTATAGCGAGCAGATTCTCTCGTTATCACTTTCAGCAACAGCCGCTTTAGTCTCTTTCGCACGGCAGCATCAACTGACGTTGAACACCTTAGTACAAGCAGCTTGGGCAATACTACTCGCACGATACAGTGGCGAAACCGACGTGGTGTTCGGCGTGACTGTCTCAGGTCGTTCCGCAGCCATACCAGGCGTGGAGTCGATAGTTGGGCTATTCATCAATACTCTGCCGATGAGGGTGGGAGTATTGGGTAAGGACAAAGTTCTACCGAAGCTCAAGCAAATACACTTGCAACTATTTGAAATTAGTCAATACGAGTACACGCCACTGGTAGAGATTCAGCGCATCAGTGATGTGCCGCGTGGGCTGCCTTTGTTTGAAAGCATTGTGGTGTTTGAGAATTATCCGGTAGATGCGGCTTTACAACAGCATTCACAGAAGTTGCACATCAGTGATGTTCGTGCCATAGAGCGGAACAACTATCCACTTACAGTCATCGCCCAGCCGGGCGAGCAATTGTCGTTGCGGTTCATCTTTGATCATCAGCGCTTTGATAATGCAGGTGTCACAAGAATGATGGGGCATTTGCAAACTCTGCTACAGGGTCTAGTCGCCAATCCCGACCAAAAGCTGTCGCACATATCAATGTTAAGTGCTACTGAACAACATCAGCTGCTGGTGGAATGGAACAATACGCTCTTTGATTATCCCCAGGAAAAGTGTATTCATTGGTTATTTGAGCAACAGGTTCAGAAGACACCGGATGCGGTGGCAGTCGTATTTGAAGACCAAAGGCTCACCTACAGTGAATTAAACAAGTCATCAAATCAATTGGCGCACTACTTACAGGCATTGGGCGTGGGACCAGAAGTGTTGGTCGGTATGTGTGTCGAGCGATCTGTGGAGATGGTTGTGGGATTGCTGGGCATTTTGAAGGCGGGTGGGGCTTACGTGCCTTTGGACCCAGAGTATCCAAAAGAACGCTTGGCATATATGCTCTCAGACAGCCGGGTCAAGGTGCTATTGACCCAACAGAATTTGGTGGCTGGGCTGGCTCAGCAGGATGTGCGTGTAGTTTGTTTAGATACAGACTCGAAGGTAATCTCTCAGGAGAGTGAGGAAAATCCGGTCAGTGATGTTAAGCCTGATAACTTGGCGTATATCATTTATACCTCAGGCTCTACAGGCAATCCTAAAGGTGTTTTGATTCCCCATCACAATGTCATTCGTCTATTTGCAGCTACGAAATCTTGGTTTAACTTTAACGAAGGTGATATCTGGACATTTTTCCACTCTTATGCATTCGATTTCTCAGTCTGGGAAATTTGGGGTGCTTTGCTTTATGGTGGGCGACTTATAGTAGTGCCCTATTGGATAAGCAGGTCACCTGAGTCATTTCACCAGTTGTTATGCAAAGAAAAAGTAACGGTTCTCAACCAAACCCCTGGAGCTTTTCGCCAACTCATTCAGACGGACAAATCTTTGCATCAGGTCGATGAATTGAGCTTACGCTTGGTCATCTTTGGTGGAGAAGCTCTTGAGCTACAGAGTCTGAAACCTTGGTTTGAACGACACGGTGACCAGTCACCCCAGTTAGTAAATATGTACGGTATCACGGAAACGACCGTGCATGTCACCTATCGCCCCTTGATGATCGCCGATCTTAACATCAGGGGTAGTATGATTGGCTCTCCCATGGGCGATTTACAGGTCTATATACTAGATCAAAACCTACACCCTGTGCCAATTGGGGTCAAAGGCGAGATGCACATCGGTGGTGCTGGGCTTGCTCGAGGTTATCTTAACCGCCCGGAAACGACAGCCGAAAAATTCATCCCCAACCCCTTTAGTTCAGAACCAGGTTCTCGCCTGTACAAAACTGGTGACTTGGCTCGGTACTTAAGTGATGGCAATATCGAGTATCTTGATCGTATTGACTACCAGGTAAAAATACGTGGTTTTCGCATTGAGCTAGGAGAAATCGAAGCAGTACTAACTCAACACGCTGATGTGAACTGTTGCGTTACCATCGTCCGCGAGGATGCTCCAGGGGACAAGCGTTTAGTCGCATATGTCGTAGCCGATACACGCACAGCAGTGACAATTAGCGAGTTGCGCTCCTTCCTTAAACAGAAACTGCCAGATTACATGGTACCAACAGTATTTGTGATGTTGGATGCTTTGCCTCTAACCCCTAGTGGTAAACTAGATCGCTTGGCGCTACCAAAACCTAGTACAGCACGTCATGAACTAGAAACAGATCTTGTCGCACCCCGCACAGAGTCTGAACAAATACTAACTCAAATCTGGCGTGAGGTTCTGCACCTCGAGCAAGTTGGTATTTACGATAACTTTTTTGAACTGGGCGGGGATTCTATTCTGAGCATTCAAATTATTTTTAAAGCTAAAATAGCAGGATTGCAACTGACTGCTAAGCAGATATTTGAACACCTGACAATTGCTGAGTTGGCAGCAGCGGCGAACGTTACTCAAACAGCGAGGGCAGAACAAGGACAAGTAAGTGGTTTGTTACCTCTGATACCCATCCAACACTGGTTTTTTGAACAAAATCTAACAGAACTTCACCACTTCAACCAGTCAATTCTACTAGAAGTACCGCAAACATTCGACCCCGCTCTGTTATCGCGAGTGGTGCAAAAATTATTGGTGCATCATGATGCGCTGCGCTTACGTTTTGTGCAGTCTAACTCAGTTTGGGAACAGATTAACACTACCCCTGATGATACCATTCCTTTTTCCCATATAGATTTATCAGCAATACCAGACGCAGAGCAAAAAGCTGCTATTGAAGCCGATGCTGCTTTTCTACAAGCTAGCTTGAACCTCTCTTCTGGACCACTAATGCGAGTAGCGTTTTTTGCTTTAGGTACTGCTAAACTGAGTCGATTACTAATAGTCATCCACCACTTAGCAGTAGACGGCGTTTCCTGGCGGATTTTGTTAGAGGATTTGCTTTCAGCCTACCAGCAGATCGGTCGCGGCGAAGCGATTCAGCTTCCCCCCAAGACGACATCTTTTAAAGACTGGGCTATGCAACTAACTTCTTACGCACGCTCAGACACCACAAGGAAAGAACTGACTTATTGGCAAGGCATTTCACGCACACAGATAAGCCATTTACCAGTAGATTATGCGTTTGGTGCTAACACTGTAGCATCTGCGCGCACAGTATTCGTCTCGCTTTCACCTGAAGAAACCCGCGCTCTCTTGCAGGACGTTCCCAAAGCTTATAAAACTCAAATCAATGATATTCTACTGACTGCGCTGGTGCAGGTTTTAGGTAAATGGACTGGCAATAACTCTGTGTTAGTTGATCTGGAAGGTCATGGGCGGGAAAATATCTTTGAAGATGTGGACTTATCGCGCACAATTGGTTGGTTTACGACAATCTTCCCCGTATTTTTAGAGTTAAAAGCAACAAATAACCTAGGAGACAGCTTAAAGTTTATCAAACAACAACTCCGCGCTATACCTAACCGAGGAGTCGGCTACGGTTTACTGCGATATTTGAGTGGGGATGCAGAAATTACCTCCACACTCAAAGCTTTACCACAAGCTCAGATAATTTTCAACTACCTAGGGCAGTTTGATTGGGGAATGCAAGAAAATTCTTTATTCAAACTAGCTGCTGAATCAGTCGGTTCACAACACAGCCAGCAAGGAAGTCGCAGTCATTTGCTAAGTATTAACGGATTGGTAGTAGAAAGTCAGTTACAACTGGATTGGACATACAGTGAAAACTTTCACTCCTCTGCCACAATTGAAAGTCTAGCCCAAGATTTTGCTCAAGCATTGCGCTCGCTGATTGCTCATTGTTTATCTGTTGATGCAGAGGACAACACATCTGACTTTACTGAACAAACTATTCATAGCAAAGCTCAACAAATAAATAATTCCCAACGTCTGGAAAATAACGCTTCTGTGCCTCTACACTTACTAGAACTTCCAGAGGAAATCTCTGAGTTACTTCCTTCAGATACAGAATCGGCATATCCTCTTACCAAAATGCAGGAGTTTATGTTGCATCATTACGCAAATGACCATCAAAAAATGGGAGTTTACCATTGCCAGCAATCATACGATATATATGATGACAATCTTTCTTTGATTGCCTTTAAGAGCGCACTAGAAATCAGCGTGCAAAAACATCCAGCTTTGAGAACTGTATTTATCACTTATAACGGAAAACCAGCAGTTCAGGTGGTCAAAACAGATCTGAGATTTTCCATCAACGAGCATGACATTAGTAACATGAAAGCAGACGAGCAAGAAAGTTATGTTGATCATGTCGTGAAGCAAGATAGGCAAAATTTGTTCAACGTTGAAAATTCCCATAAGCCACTTTTTAGATTCAATATTTTTCAGAAGGCAAAGAATAGATTTGAATTCTTTATGTCAATTCATCATGCAATTATCGATGGTTGGAGCAATATTGAATTTTTCAACCAACTGTACGAGTTTTATTCGGCTCTCAAGAAAGGGGAAGATATCACAGTAGCTAAGTCAACCAATGTACATAAAGAATTGGTTGCTTTGGAGAAAGAGATTATTGGCTCACAAGACGCATCCAATTTCTGGAAGTTTCACTTGAGAAACCATACATATAAATTATTAAAGCCCTTAACCACTTCAGTAGATCAAGTAGAAGTTGCTGCGGAAGAATACAACTTTGACTCGGGAATCATTGCTGACTTACAAGAAGTCAGTCGAAAATTGAAAGTTTCACAGAAAGCAATTTTCCTGAGTACCTACCTTGACCTCATTGGTACTGTGATGATAGAAAACATGGTTTCTGTAGGCATTATCTCAAATAGTAGGACAGAAAGATTATCTGATCCGTTTAAAGCTTTGGGCTTATTCTGGAATATTGTTCCGCTCTGCCAACAAGTTATAGAAGATAAAGGGGTTCAAATTAAAAATGTGCAACAATCTCTAATTGATATCGAACCTTATGTTAGATATCCACTTTTCCAAATTTTATCAGACCAACAAAAACCAGAGTTATTTTTCGCTACGTTTAATTTCATATCTTTCCATAATGCCAAAGATCTTTTAGAGCAGACAGACTTGAAGGTGAGTGCGAGAAGGTCTCATGACAAGTTCAACTTTCCTTTAAATTTTGCTATTTCAATTAAGCCATCGTCAGGAGATGTAAGTATACGTGTGGAATATGATCAGATGTATTTTAGCTGCAAAGATATTCGCTCAATGCTTCAGAATTATCTTGAAATTATAAATACGCAGTTTATACACTTTACAAAGTAAGCGCGTCTCAAATGCTATTGACAAGGGGGTAATATCTACATTCTGCACTTCAAGCAGATAGGCGATCACCAATATGTCCATTCATCAGTTGAGCGTGAAACCGGACAATTGTTGCTTTAAGAGGGCGGTGCTTGTTCACACTCAAGACAATCCAGTACTTATCGTTTGAGTGATTTTCGCTCGTGTTAAAGCAATGCCTACGGCAAGCCACAAAGCGTCTACACCTAAATCATTGTCAATAAACAAGCGTTCATGCGATTATTTTGAGCTTTATTGAGATTGAAGTGACTTATTGACAAAATCTGTTTACCCTGCTTGTACATAGAATGAGAGGAAAGATGAATAATTCCGATACAATCGGATTTGAGATCAAACCATAGACAGCAACTATGGGGTATTCTCGTACGTTCGTGACGTAGGACCGATTTGGATTAATGCTGAGCGACTGATTCATAAGTTTATGTTATATATGAAGAAAAGCGCTTAACTTTTTTGGAGTTTGGAAAAACTGTATCATAAACTAATTTTTGTCGCTCACAAAAGTTTTCGGTCTACTGACATTGGCTGACTTTACTTTGATTTATGTGAGTTTTAGCAAGCACTTGAACAGCTATAAACAAGCATTATAACTAATGCATATAATAGGCAATCACAGTGGGAAAACTATCACTTTATGCCTATTTATCATTTTTGCGATAAAATAAATTATAACCCTTATAGAAC
>JAQYWN010000314.1 GCA_029379265.1 Rhizonema sp. NSF051 | reverse complement strand
TCTTGCACTTAGTCATGGAATTGACATTCAAATTTCCAGGTGCAAGATCTGAGTTTACCAAAGCGTTGGGTTGTAGAGCGAACGCTATTGTTGGCTTAATTGGTGAGCCAATGCGTTGCAGAGCCAGTGCTGTTCGCGGAGCGTCTCCCCTTGGGAGAAGACGGGTTTCCCGTCGCAGGCATCTGGCGTTGGGGTTCCCCCCGTTGTAGCCACTAGCGATGTCGGCGTTTAAGTAAAGATTATGAACGGCTACCAGAAACCTCGGAGACTTTTATTTATAGCGCTTCTCAATTCGGTGAAATACATCACTCTGAGGGGGCGAACAGCCGTTCGCCCTTACAATGTATTGTATCCAAAAGAGAACTGCTATATATATAGGATTCCTATTTGATTTTTGAAAAAAACTCAGTACACCTTTATTCCTTCAATCCTGTTCCCTATTCCCTATTCCCTGTTCCCTCCCCCTACGAGTTTGTTCAGAAATCAAACCGGATTCCTATAGCGATGATACGTATTATGGTTCGACGACTCGCATAATTTTTAACCTGCTTCAACTTTTAAAACATCCTCTTACTATTGAATATCAATTTCCAATCATTTTTCATACTGACAACTTGCCAGCTATTTTTTTGAGCTGCATTCAAAGAACCGTTACCAGGTTCTGAGTAAGCGAATTCTCGTTGTTCATCATCATGATTGATAAGTAATTGAAAAGAGGGATTGTCTTGCATCTGAGAAAAAGTTAACATCCCAATATCTCCCTCTGAACGAACATTTCCTGCTACAAAAAGAGGCTGTTTCCCAATGAAGAGATCGATGTAAACTGGTTTCATTAGTTGGTCGCTAAATAAATCAAGTTCATCCTTTCGCCACATTACTGATTTCCCGTCATTTTTAATAAATTCTTTGGTGGTAGAACTACCGATTACTTGTTGAGGGGGTATTCCATACATTTCCTGAGAAATTATCCGAATAAAATCAATTGCTCCCTTCGAACAAATCCAAGTTTGAAAGTCATTATTTCGTAAATATTCCATTAGTTCTACCATGGGTTGATAGGCAACTTTGGTATAAGGAAGATTTAGAGTAGGATGAATACCTTGAGCAAAAAAAGCCTTGGCTTCTGTTTTATATTGATTTTCAGTCATTCTAGCAGAGGCAAAAGCAAACAAGTTCATTGTTGTTTCTTTTTCATCACTATCAAAGTCGTGTTTACTATCTTCTAATACTGTTTTAAACGGTTGTTTTTCCCGTAAACTCACATCGGTTTTTACCATTGACTTTAACCGTTCCTTAACAAACATCATTTGAATAAAGGGTTCTTCTGGCCAAAGGGTACCATCATGATCAAAAACGGCTATGCGATCTTCTTTAGGAACAAACTCAGGACTGTCTTTTATCGTGACCCGGTTAACAAATTCAATTATTGACGTTTTGGTCATTCCTTGATTCCAACTGGGGAGAGGATCTATTTTTAGGGCTTGGGCAACTAAATTTTGCGAAAATAAATAACTAATAAAGCCTATCGTAAGAACGAATAAAGTAGTTATTTTGTAAAAATTCTTTCTCTTCTCTTCGGATATTCTCATCTTAAATCTGTACTTTGGACTATGAAGCACCACAAAACCAGGATTTCTCTCCAGGCTTGAAGAAATAGGGGTCCTCAACTGCCAAAATCTATATTGCACAACGATTACAGCGGTTTGAAGTATGACCCAAAATAAAAATCATTGTATACCGGAACAGTTCGTATTTGAACAAGTATATTGGACTTTGGACAAAAAGGAATGTTCGCGAATTAGACTCTGTTGGCGAATTGCGTTGGCGCAGCCCGCCGCAGGCATCGCTTGAACTCATTTAAGGATATGAGATAATTTATTTTTAAGTATCTTTTAAGGCTATGAAAATAAGTCAGCACTGGACAACATTGCTTGGGGTCGCTCTGGGAGTGACCTCTATAACTCTGGGGATGCAATGGACGGGTTGCCTGCAACTGCTAGAATGGACAGTTTTAGATCGTTGGTTCCGGCTACGACCCGTAGAACACTATCAGCCTCCGGTTGTGATTGTCGCTATCGATGAAACTGACATTCGCCAGCTTAAGCAATGGCCGATTTGTGATCGTCAATTAGCCAATTTACTCCAACGAATCAAACGCCAACAGCCAGCTGTAATTGGTTTGGATCTGTACCGTGATTTACCCGTCGAACCAGGGCATTTGGAATTGCAGCAGGTGTTTGCCAATACGCCCAATGTGATTGGCATTTCCAAGAACCTGGGTAATATGACAGGGGTAGGAGTTACGCCCCCAGCTATCTTGGGCGAGCGCAACCAGGTGGCTTTTAATGATTTGGTGCTGGATGCCGATGGGCGGATTCGCCGCGATCTACTGTCCATACGTTACCAGAATCAGGTTACTCTGGCACTAGGCACACGGCTTGCCCAGGACTACTTGCGACGCCAGCAAATCACCCCCCAAAATGTCGATGCTCACAGCCAGAAGATTCGCCTCGGTCAAACAGTTTTCTCTCCAATCCCAGATAATGTAGGGGCTTACGTCCGCGCCGATGTCGGGGGCTATCAAATTCTGTCGAACTATTTACGAGTTTCCAAAGGCTTTCCCACAGTGGCGATGCGGCAAGTGCTGAATGATCAGTTACCGCCAGATCTCCTGCGTGATAAAATTGTCCTGATCGGAGTCAAGGCCGAAAGTCTCTGGGGCGATCGCTTTTATACGCCCTACTCTACCGACAGTGCTACTACGTGGGCGGGGGTAGAAATCCATGCCAATCTGGCTGCCCAATTAGTAGAGTCGGCACTGAAGGGGCGATCATTGCTACAGTCTCTCCCAAAACCCTTGGAATGGTTGTGGATTTTGCTTTGGGGGAGTTTAGGGAGTTCTAATGCGATCCTGCGAAAGGCATGGCAAGCATTTTTCCGCATTCCACTACTTCTAGGCATTTTGATAAGTTCAACCTATTGTGCGTTTTTACTGGGGTGGTGGCTACTGTTAGTTGCACCGCTGATTGCCTGTAGCAGTGGTTGGTTATTCACCCGGAGCTATCTGGTTTGGCGAACGTTAAAACAAACAAATCAATACCTTGAATTAACAGTTAAAAACCGTACCCAAGAACTTCAACACAACAACACTGCCCTAGAACAAGCCCGTGTTGCTGCTGAAGCTGCTAATCACGCCAAAAGTATGTTTCTTGCCAGTATGAGTCATGAATTACGGACTCCCCTAACGGCTATTCTGGGCTTTAGCAGTCTGCTGGCTCGTTCTCCTACTCTCAATAGTGACGACAAAGAACATGTGGAGACGATCAACCGCAGTGGTGAGCATTTGTTGAGCTTAATTAACGATGTTTTAGAGTTGAGCAAAATCGAAGCAGGCTCAAGCACTTTGCATCCAGTGCGAGTAGATTTACGCAGTTTATTAACTACAGTGCAGAGCATGATTGGGTTCAACGCCACAGCAAAGTCTCTAAGGTTAGTGTTTATTATTCCCGATGAGTTGCCAAGCTATATAGAAACTGATGAGGGCAAGCTGCGACAAATTCTGATTAACCTCCTAGCCAATGCAACTAGATTCACCGAAAGTGGAACTGTAACTCTGCGAGTTCAATGTCAGGCTGATTCAAGTGATTCTGCACTTAATCTACAAAGAGAGACTATTCAAAGTGCGAAGCTATATATAGAGGTAGAAGATACAGGATCTGGAATTGCAAGAGAAGAAATCGACGATGTATTCTTGCCCTTTGTACAAGCCCAGTCCGAGAAAAAGACTCAACGCGCCCGGTACGGGGCGGGGCTAGGCTTATCAATTAGCCATCAATTTGTGCAACTTATGGGCGGAAAAATTGGGGTTCGTAGTACTCTTGGTAAAGGTAGTTTGTTTTTCTTTGAGATTCCGGTGAGCATTTGTCCTAAAATGGAATCTAGTGATGCCAATACGGATGCAATACTGAGTCAGCTTACTGTCCAAGCACCAAACTATCGTATTCTTGTTATCGATGATCAAGTGGATAATCGCTTGTTACTCAGCCATTGGTTGAGCGATATTGGCTTCGAGGTGAGTGATTTGAGCAGTGGTGCAGAAGCAATTTCCTACTGGCAGGAATGGCAACCTCATCTGATTTTGTTAGATGTTCACTTACCAGATCTGGATGGTTATGAAGTGGCACGGCAGATTCGGACAATCGCCCAGGAAAACCTAATACAAGGCGAACAACAGGCTTACTTACAAGAGGAAACAATTATTTTAGCGATTACAGCAGGGATGTTTCAGAATAATTACACCGATCTGTTAGCCGCAGGTTGTGATGATGTGATTTGGAAACCCCTTAAGGAAATCACCTTATTGACGAAAGTTGCAGAACATTTGCAAATTCACGTCTAACCGTTCTCCGATGTTTGCGAGAAGCAGAACTAGAGGAGAAACAAATTTTTCAATTCTCCTCTGTACCTTTCTTCGGTGATTTTACTAGTTTTTTACTTTCTGCCTGTACTATTCAAAATTTATAATCCTCAGAAAAAATACAATATGGCACAGATGGACGTATCATCGTTTTTGCCTCTCCCAGTAGTCAAACCAATGAACGCTAGGTGTTCACACTCGCATGGATATCTTATGCTGCCATTATGTCTGCCAACTCATTTAGTGGGACTTAGACAAAAACACCCTGGAAAAAGCCTCAAATTTATATACAGAAAGACGTTAACATCGTTTTGCTTGGTTTGTTGATATAAGTCATTGTGCAAAATTAAATATACATTTTTTATTGCGAATAAAGCGAAATGTAATCACTAAATTACAAGGGTTTGGGCTGAGTCGATTATATTTGCAAAAGTATAAATATTTTTGCCTACTCACTTATTTGGGTTCCAGTCATTTTTGAGCGTTTGGTGTATTTCCTTTACCATACATGGGTTTGAGGCTTGTTTTTCATTAAAAAATGTCTAAGTACCGTTATTTACATCAATCGGTTTTAAAGTCTTCACTTTCCTCATGGCGATTATCTCTAAAATCGTAAACGGGCTGTTGCTGCGAATTCTTAATTTGGCTGAGTAACAGTTTGCTGATTGGGTTTTGAATAACTGGTTGTCCATCCTGTATCTGAATTATCACAAGGTATTTTTATGTGTGGAATTGTAGGTTACGTTGGCATTCAATCGGCATCTGAAACTCTTCTAGAAGGATTGCGACATCTGGAATATCGGGGTTATGATTCGGCAGGCATTGCTACTGTTTGGGAAGGTGAACTGCATTGTGTTCGGGCAAAAGGCAAATTAAACAACCTGCGAGAGAAGTTGGAACGGATAGAAATGCCTGCCCGAATTGGCATTGGGCACACACGCTGGGCAACCCACGGTAAACCTGAAGAATGTAATGCTCATCCCCATAGAGATCAAACCAACCGAGTTGCAGTGGTGCAAAACGGTATTATTGAAAATTATCGAGAATTGAAACAAGAACTGCAAGCAAAAGGATATACGTTTGTCTCAGAGACAGATACAGAGGTTATTCCTCATCTGATTACAAATTTGTTGGATCAGATGCAAAGTGCTAATGAGTTAGTGGATTATACTTCTCCTTTAACAGAAGCGGTACGTCGCACTGTAAATCGCCTAGAAGGTGCTTTTGCGATCGCCGTTATTTGCAAGGAGTATCCCGATGAACTCGTCGTAGCTCGTCAGCAGGCTCCCTTGGTGATCGGGCTGGCTGGAGGTGAATATTTCTGTGCTTCAGATGTGCCCGCAATTTTACCTTATACAAATACGGTGGTGAAGTTAGAAAATGGTGAGATGGCCACGCTGACTCCATTGGGTGTCGCGATTTCTTCGTTTGCAGGCGATCGCATCATTAAATATCCTCATGTCCTTAAGGGCAATCGCATGACTGCTGATAAGCAGGGATTCCGTCACTACATGCTCAAGGAAATTCACGAACAGCCGGACGTAGTGCGAGACTGCCTTTCTACCTATTTATCATCTCAATCCAAAGGTTCACCGATCGCGCTAGGGCTACCCGACGATTTATTTACAGATTTACAACAGGTGCAGATTTTGGCTTGTGGGACAAGCTGGCACGCTAGCTTGGTAGGAAAATATTTGATTGAGCAATTGGCAAGTTTGCCTACTACCGTGCATTATGCTTCGGAATATCGCTATGCCCCCTCACCGCTACTACCCCAGACGCTAATGATTGGTGTTACCCAATCTGGTGAAACGGCTGATACACTGGCGGCATTGGAAATGGAACACAAGCGACGAACTCAGCGATCAACTGAATTTCGTCCTAGGCTGTTAGGCATTACCAACCGCCCAGAAAGTACGTTGGCTCAGCTAGTGCCCCACCTGATTGTGACGCCTGCCGGGATTGAAATGGGCGTTGCCGCAACTAAAACTTTTACGGCACAGCTCATGGCATTTTATATTCTAGCGCTGGATTTAGCGGCACGGCGGCAAACCCTAACTCCAGAACGGATGGAGGAGATTGTGGTTGGTTTACGGCACATTCCCACTCAGATTGAACAAGTCTTGTACCAGCAATCAACTGTGATCGAAGAGTTGTCGCATCGCTTCCAGGAAACTCAAGATTTTATCTTTCTTGGACGGGGAATTAACTTTCCGATCGCTTTGGAAGGAGCGCTGAAGCTTAAAGAAATCAGCTATATTCATGCAGAGGGTTACCCTGCTGGTGAAATGAAACATGGCCCGATTGCATTGCTGGATGCCAAAGTTCCTGTTTTGACAATCGCGACTCCTGGCGCAGTCTATGACAAAGTACTTTCCAATGCTCAAGAAGCAAAAGCGCGTGATGCTCAACTGATTGGCGTTGCACCCCAAGATGAGCAAACGGCTGAGCTGTTTGATGTGTTGTTGCCTATACCCAAGGTTGAGGAAATTTTGTCACCGATTCTCACCTTGCTGCCGTTGCAGATGTTGGCTTATCACATTGCTGCTACTCGCGGTTTAGATGTCGATCAGCCTCGAAATCTAGCGAAATCTGTCACGGTTGAATGAGCGATCTCCATAGATGTGGAGGTTTTGTACAACATTGACACTCACACTCCTCCGACTGCTGTGAATGAGCGCTTCGTGCGATATTCACAGCAGTCGGGGGATTATTACTGGACTTTAAACTGCGGTTGAACAATTCCTTCATAAAATAACAAGTTTCCAAATGAATCTTGTACGGCTCGCACTTGCTCCACAATGGACAAAATCTGACTATCTTGACAATAAACTTTTGCTGGAATAGAAATCATTTGGTTAACGTGCTGACGACAAACTTGCCAAACTTCTTGGTGCTGTGAATCGACATAAAGATGCTGCCATATATTCGGAATTGCAGTGAGCATTTCCTGTGACGATGAATAGCCAAATAATCGTGCTAACTGCTGATTGATTCGCAAATAGCGACCATCTATTGTCACCTGAAAGGCTGCATCTGCTGAATCAAAAACATTGGCATTCGGTTGCTCATTTAACGAGTGAGTGGGGAGTTGCTCTAAACGCTGACTAAACATGAATGCTTGAGGCTGGGGATATGGTAGATGTTGCGTGACTTTTTCGAGAATCGCATTGACTGTAAAGGGTTTAGTAATGTAGTTAACACCACCCAATTCTGTGGCTTTGGCGCGATCATCTAAGCTATCTAAGGCACTCAAAAAGATGACTGGAATGGCTTGAATCTGAGGCATCTTTTTTAATTCCTGGCATACTTGATAACCATTTATATCAGGCAAGAGGATATCCAGTAGAATGAGGTCAGGCTGAATTTCTTGAACTAAGTTCAGTGCCAGTTGCCCGCTCATTGCACTGTGAACTTGATAGCCTGTAGATTGCAGAATATTGGACAACAGAGCAATATTCTCTAGAACATCATCGATAATCAGCACACTTTGGGGCGTAACAGGTTTAAAGTGGTAGCCTAACCAGGTAAAAATCTCCTGTTCAATCGTTTTGAGTACAGGACTTTGACCTTGATTTTTTGCGCGCACATTTTGATGAGAAAGCACCAATTTTTCTAAATGAATTACCGCCATGTTGCAGATTGTAACCTGAGGGTATAGCTGCTCCAAAGTCGTATCCAAATCCCTGATTGGATTGCTAGGTACATTCCCAGTCCGATCTAAAGCAGTTTGAAGCTGATGGGCACTTTGTCGAAGAAGTTTGCGAATATAGTAAGCAAACGACGGTAACATAAGTAGTTGCTCTGGTTGAAATTCAGAGGGGAAAAATAAACGAGAGTCAACAGATGACATATATACTCCGATTTGATTATTGAAAACAGACTGAGACTAAAAAGCCCGTTGGATCAGGCGTTTATCTTAAATCCTGTTCAGAAATAAAACATGATTCCTATAGAAGCCTAGTGATTAGCTAAATAGGAAGTTCAAGGAAATCTAACGAACAAAAATCCATAATAAGAATTTCAGTTTAATAACTGGAGGTTCAACTAAAAATTGGATGAAATATCCCAATTCCTATCTATGTAAGGCTTTTGAAATTCGGTTTCTTCACGTAAATAGAAAAGGAATTCATTTTACAAAACTCTTTATTTGTAAGG
>JAQYWN010000313.1 GCA_029379265.1 Rhizonema sp. NSF051 | reverse complement strand
CATGTCAATTTATAATTTTGTACTTTCAATCTTTTAATAAATATGAGCCAATCAACGAATATTCGTGTTCTGATTGTTGACGATCATTCCATCATCAGGCAAGGATTGGCAACCATCATTAACCGCGATCCAGAAATGACGGTGATTGCTCAAGCAGAAGATGGACAACAGGCGATCAATCTGTTTCGGGAATATCAACCGGATGTAACGCTAATGGATTTACGAATGCCACAGATGGCAGGAGTTGAAGCAATTAGTACGATTTGTGCTGAATTTAAATCTGCTCGGATTATCGTGCTAACAACCTACAATAGTGATGAGGATATTTATCGCGGATTGCACGCAGGCGCTCAAGGTTATCTGCTCAAGGATGCTAAACCTAACGAGCTTCTGACCGCGATTCGCACCGTTCATCGCGGTCAGAAGTATATTCCGCTAGAGGTGGGGGCGAAATTGGTGCAACGGATGAGCAATCCGGAACTGAGTGAACGAGAGCTAGAGGTACTCCGTTCAATGGCCCAAGGAATGAGTAATTCAGACATTGCTACTGCTTTGAGTATTGGAGAAAGCACTGTCAAATCGCACGTCAATCGCATTTTAAGTAAATTGGGAGTGAACGATCGCACTCAAGCCGTGATTGTCGCTGTTAAACGCGGAATTGTCAGTTTGTAAGCTGTACTTTAGTTGAAATTTGGATTCCAACTAAAGTTGGAGTCAATCTTCCCCTGTAAGATGCATTGAGTTATCCATTATTCTAATGAGCAAAAGTTTCAACTTTGAGTGGACGACAAACCAAAGTCAATTGCCTATATTGAATTTAGTTAAACAACATTTCACACGATCGCGATCAATACTAAGAAGTTGTTAAGCGAGAAACAGTCAAGATCTACCCCTCTCCTAAGAAAACAGAATGGTTTCTTCCATCCATAATAGGCGATCGCCCATAAACAGCTTCTGTCACTCTCCGGCTATAATTAACTCTCTTTTGTCACTTTCGGAAAACATTTGCCATTTCTAAATTCTACAGCTTTTGTATATCAAGCGATTGCGCGATTCTTTTCTAATAGCAAATACTAAACCTATTTTTTTATAATAGCATAGCTTGTATTGATTGCCTCATGAGGCATAGGCGCGATACGGCGATACCGCCGTTGCCAAAGGCATCACCTTCCGAGCGAAAGTGACAGCAGAGGGATAAGTAGATTTGAACTCTATCTGTTGGTTTTCACAGTTCAAATAATGACTGAGCAAATTTTCAGTCGCGTTTTTTCTTTCAGTAGTCAACTAAGCCTAATGACTCTTTCTTACAGAGGTATGTGAATGAATCCTGAATACTACGACGACATTATTATCGGTGGCGGTAAAGCAGGTAAAACACTGGCACCAGCATTGGTTGCTAACGGACGGAAAACTGCTTTGGTGGAACGCAGCTCAAACATGATTGGTGGCGGATGCATTAACGTTGCCTGTATTCCCACCAAAACGATGGTGGCGAGTGCCAATGTAGCAAATACCGTACGAAATAGTGCCTTTTATGGTGTTAAAGCCAATGCACCCACCGTTGATCTAGCAACTGTGATCCAACGGAAACGAACTGTTGTGCAAGGAATGCGTGAAATGAACTTGCACAATTTAGAAACGGCTTTGGGTGATGAACTGATCATTGGAACGGGACGGTTTGTTGCTCCCAAAACCATTGAAGTTAGCGTTTCCGATGGAATTCGATTACTCACTGCAGAACGGTTCTTCATCAATACAGGCACGCGACCGTCGATTCCATCTGTGCCCGGACTCACAGAAGCTGGTTTTTTGACGAGTGAGTCGATCATGGAACTGGAACAGTTACCTGATCACCTGATCATTCTTGGGAGTGGCTACATTGGGTTGGAGTTTGCCCAGATGTTCCGGCGCTTTGGCTCTCACGTTACTGTGATTGGGCATAGTGAACAAATCCTGTCAAATCAAGATTCAGATATTGCGATCGCGGTACAAACCCTTCTAGAACGAGACGGTATTGAATTCTTGCTAAAGGCAAAGGTGTTAAAGGTTGATCGTGCTGGTAACGAAACCATCCTTCAAATTCAAGTTGCTGACCGGGAGATGAGCCTCCAGGGAACGCATTTGCTAGTCGCCGTCGGTCGTACACCCAACACCGATAGCTTAAATTTAGCTGCTGCTGGTGTGGCAACCGATACACGCGGGTTTATTCGAGTCAACGATCGCCTAGAGACGAACATACCGGGAATTTGGGCGTTAGGCGATATCAATGGGGGACCGCAATATACCCATGTGTCGCTCGACGATTATCGCATTATCAAAGCGAATCTAATTGATGGTGGGAATCGCAGCACGAGCGCTCGCTTGGTTCCATCATGTCTGTTCATTGATCCAGAATTAGCTCATGTAGGTCTGACCGAATTTGAAGCACAGCAACAAGGATATACTATCCGCGTGGCAAAGCTGGATGCCTCAGCCATCCCCAGAGCGAAAACATTAGGTCAAACCGATGGAGTGTTGAAGGCGATCGTCGATACCGAGACTGATCGTATTCTTGGTTGTTCCCTGTTGTGTCATGAAGCAGGCGAAGTAATTTCGACGGTGCAGATAGTGATGCAGGCTCAAATGCCCTACACTGTTTTGCTCAATGGTGTTTTGACTCATCCCACCATGACAGAAGGGTTAAACATGCTGTTTTCAAAGTTGTAAGGTAGCTTGTGCAGACACGTCACAAGCCAAACACCCTCCTTGCATCCTCCTGGTGCGATCGCGAACTCTACTTAAAGCCATAATTCACGCTCGTGAATTGCTAAGATCTTTACTTGCCACTCAGTATAGTAACTAATCAATACCCAACAACAGAAATTTTGGCAGCTGAGGAGCCCAAGTATGTGTGCAGATTTATTTTCAATTGCTGTAACAGGTATAAATAAGTAAGAGCGTTTGTTGCCCAGAGCTAACCTTTAGGAGGGAACAGCCAAATCCTTTTTAGCTTGCTCGTAGGCTTCATTGATCTGTTTCATCTTTTCGTCTGCATGAGGATCTGAGCAAATATCAGGATGAAACTCCTTACACAATTCGAGGTAGCGGACTCTCACTTCTTGTAAGTTAGCCTGAGGAGAGACTCCCAGAACTTCAGCCCACCCACGGAATCTTGCTTTGTTATTCCGTGGTGGCGTGTGCGTGCGCTCCCTAGATTTCTCCTGTTTGTTGTAACTTTTTAGTTTCTTAAGGATCTCCTCTTCATCGAATCCAAACAAATTGATGAAGCATCTATGGCGATCGCTGGCAGGAACTTTTATTTTTGAATGCCATTTGAGGAATTGACTAATGATTTCATCTCGCTGGTTCCAGACGTTTTGGTACATAATGTCATTAAAAATACCTCCCCTTTTTGTCACAACCGTATATAAATATCCAATATCTCGCCTAGACTCTTTTTCCTCAGGCTCAAAAGGAAAAACCTCATCACCAAGATGATCCAAAACCTTAGAGACGAAGAACTGAGGTGGCGTAGGCATAGAGAAGAAAATATCGAGATCGGCATCCATCCCCGATAAAACTTTATTTCGGCTGTACTCAAGCCATTTAGATTTCAGGGATGACTTATTTTTGGCGATGAATTCCCGCCAATACTCCTCTGGTGTAATGGCGGAATTCTCGTGTAATCCTCTGGCGATATCAAATCTGCCAGCCTCAATGGCATGAATTAGAAAATTACATGGCTCCGGCTTGAAATTGAGTGACTTTAGCCAGTTTACTAACTCTAGACATCCTACTGGTTTATAGTGCGAGGAGACAAACAAAAGTTTGAACTCGATCAATCTGGAAATCGCGTTGAAAGGTTCTATACTTTCCCAAGATGAATCAAATGCTCTGATCAACTTAGTAGCCTGTTCTTCGATAGGACGATAGATGGCAGCTTTCCCATCATTAAAGTGCATTCCATCCTGAGTAGCACATTGCATCAAGATATGGCAATCTTCAATTGATATCTTCCAATCCGGGCATTCATCTGGCTGTGAGGAGTGGAAGTCATTAATCAGATTTTTCACTTCGCTGAGGATGTCTATCGGGACTCTGACAGTAGATGTCTTATAGTCAGCTTTTTTTCCTTTTCCGCCTTTGCTTTTCATAGGTTATACCTGTTACAACTTTTATATAATCTCACGAATTACATAGCTGTAACAGGCATAAGTGTTATCTAAAAGGAAACCAGGAGAAAATAAATTACTCACTCGCTGGCGATGCTGGAAGCGAAGATAGGCTTTCAAGGATTGATTCAAGACATCGCAAACGAGCGGAAAAGCAGGCTCACAGGATAATTTGGTTTATTCATCAATTACAGAAAACTCCACCGCCCTTGACTCGAGCGATCGCTCGAGTCAAAGAGTCGTCAATTTATGAGCCCGCGCTCTTATACGCAGGCTTAGAGTGATCTTTCCTTTGTGTATCTTGCCAGTAGCAAAATAAGAAATGAGCATTCTTCAGCGTACTAATGGCTGAAGCTGAATACTTTGAGAGGGGGGGAGTGGCTGGTTGCTAAAGTTAGGATGAAGGGTATCAATCTGGTGTGCTTTTTTCACGAGCCAATTAAAGGAAAGATGAGCAAGTTTTAATTGCCTAAAAATCTCCTGGGGATCTGCCAGATGGGTTTTTGGCAGCTGTTGCCCGATTTCTTTAAAGACTAACCCGATAGGCACATTCAGTTCATTCTGGAGCTGAAGATAACGGGTGAATACCGAAGCGTAAGCCGCAATTAGCGAGCCTGCTCCACCTCGTGCCTGTCCCCAACCGATGAAATAAAGTCCTTTGTAATCATCAAAAGAAGAGCCGCCATAGCATTGAACCACTGCTCCTTCAACACGCTGAAGTTCTCTTGGTAGGAAGGTATAAGCCACGTGGTAACCTGTTGCACAAACGATTAAGTCAAATGCTTCTCGACTACCATCCACAAATTCAACATCCCAGCCATCAAGGCGACGCACGGCAGGTTTGGGAAGAATGCGCCCATGTTTAATGTAGTAGGGCACCTCGTTATTTAAAGTCGGGTGCTTGTCAAAAAGTCGATGGTTGGGTTGGGATAGACCATAATTAGAGTGTCCGCCAAAGGTTAGGTGTATAACTGCGTAAGCCGTAAGCCGCTGAAACCATTGTGGCATCCACCATTTTATTAAGTCAGAAGTTGGCACTCCTGCAAATGACTTGGGGATGAACCACACTGATTCGCGCATACTCAGAACACTCTTAGCCCCTACACGAGCCGCTTCTGCTGCCAAATCACAGGCTGAGTTCCCTCCACCGATTACTAAAACTCGTTTCCCCTGAAGCTGCTGTGGTTGTTTATAATCTTTAGAATGGATAATTTCCCCATTAAATTCTCCCTCGAACTTGGGAAAACGTTTGCACCAGTGATGACCATTACAGAGCAATACCCCTAGGTAAGTACTTTGCTTTCCGTTAGCAAAAGTCACTTCCCAAAGATTGTTTTCTACTGGTCGCACATAACTAACTGTACAATTAAGTTCGATATTTCCACGCAAGTCAAAATGATCTGCAAAGGCGTTCAAATAATCCCGCATGTTTTGAGCGCTGGGGAAGTCGGGATAATGATCGGGCATTGGAAAATGCGTAAATTGGGTAATCTTGCGTGACGATATGATGTGCGCAGTTTCATAAACACCGTGATACCAATTTCCGCCGATATCATCACTGGCATCAACTTGCTCGTAAGGTATATTGGCAGCTTTGAGTGCTTGAGCCATACCCAATCCGGTAAAACCTGCCCCGATAATTAGATGTTTGTCAGCAGTATCACCATATAGCTGAATTTTATTAGAACTATTCATCTTTACCACTTTTTAAGCTCCTGACAAATGCATCATTACTTCGGTTCACTATTTGAGGAAAATATCGTTTTTTGTCTCATAAAAATGTAGTCGAGACACCCTTTTTTTTGAAAAGGAGTGCGATTCTAGAATAGACATGGAAAACTTTAGAGAAGGGATTTTGGCTTAGCTAAAACTTTAATTTTCATCGCGCAACCCAAATTTTGTATAAAAAAAGCTCAAGCAGGAAAGCTTGAGCTAAATCCAATTAATTTGCTAAACTTATGAGTTAGCTTAAATAGCTTGTCACAGTCGTAAACATTCGGAAAAATTGAAGCTTGATGTTGTGTGAGCCGAGCTTAACCCAACATACAATCTACTTAATTCCAATTTTTCTGATGGAAGGCTTTACTTAGTAGCGGTTATTGAAGCTGTTGTTTCCCCGATTACCACCAAACGAAACTCTTTCTTCTCTAGGCTTAGCCTTATTAACTTTGAGGTCACGTCCCATCCACTCAGCACCATCAAGAGCATCAATGGCGGCTGTTTCTTCATCATCTGAACTCATTTCCACAAAACCAAAGCCACGCAAACGACCTGTTTCACGATCAGTAGGTAGCTGAACTCGCTTTACAGTACCATATTCTGCAAAAACAGCATTCAGATTCTCTTCTGTAGCTTCGTAAGAAAGATTGCCTACATATACTGACATATATTGTCTCCGAAATGATAAGTGTGTAGAGATTTAGCTTTCGGAGAAAAGTCTGTAAATACCAAAAGGAAAAAGCCTGTCAATACTAAAAACAAACGCGAGTACCGAATTAATTCTCAATTTATACTATAACATAGCTGTCAGCCATCAGGAGGAAAGTTTGAGAAGTTATATTAAATTGATAGCTACTCCTTTCCATGCTCTTTATATGACCGATTAGGGAGAGGGGGAGAAAAAATTGCATTACTTATCTTACACGAGAGCAAGGGGATAACTTGACTTTTTATTTAGTCGCCATCTCTTTTTTAAGACGGATGTAAGAGTTTATGGTCTATGTGAAGATAAAGATAGTCCAGAGGTAGATTGCATGAATGTTGAAACAGCCAAGAAGTATTATATCGCCAATAAGCCAGTACGGCATAAAACCCTAGGACTGCTGATGATCGTTGATTTGTATCCATCTAGATTAGACAGCGTGCGGGTAAAGATGAGTAGCGGGGTAGAGATGGATTGCCAGCTAGAGTTCCTTGACCCCGTGTAGCACCAGTCAGCGATTCATAATCTGTTTGTGTTGGCAAATTTTTCATTCTTACATGCTCGTATGAGAACTTTCAGATGCATACGTGCTTTTCTATACACCAGTCTTATTGAGCCTTGGCAATGGTTTTTGGCTGATAATAGTACGATGACGAGGATCGCTAGCAATTGTAATTGCTTTCTCAAAGCCCACGTCTTCTAACGCAGTTTCAATATCAAAACTATAGTAATCGTCACTCCACGGCTCTGTACTTTTCATTAAAGTAAATAAGATAGGTGGAAGGTTTTGAATCACAGGAGATTTAGGATTGTTATCTACTATTGCAATACAACCACCAGGTCGCAGTAGCCGTAAAGCTTCCGCGAAAATTTCCTTGCTAATATTACGTGGAAGTTCATGGATGACAAACTGAAGAGTTACCAAGTCAAAAGTATTGCTTGGCTCACCTGTGTTTTCTGCCTGAGCGTGTATCCATTTACATATCTCACCATTTGTATCCAAACTTTTGGCAACAGTGAGCATATAAGGAGATAAATCAAGACCAACAGTACAGATAGGGGAAGCTTGGTTTTTCTGGTAGTAACGATGTAGAGTTTGAGTAGAAATACCTACGGAACATCCTATATCCAATATATCGTGCACTGGCTGGGTTACATAAGTTGCCAAAACATTGTGGAAACTTCCTCTAAGTCTTTCATGAGCAGCTAACCAAGTTAGATTTTCTTTCGGCCACACTCGCAATGCCATTGAATACGTGGCACTCTTCGCTTCAAAAGCTGCTTGCCAACAAAGATTACCTTCAGGGTATGCATGAAATGGCACTTTATAGTAGTCAGGGTAAACAATATTAGAATTGACTACCGTTGATAGCTGCTGTTTAATCCCCGATGCTTCTAGTTCTTCATAATTTTTCCTCCAGGGAATATCCTTCTTTTCAGCAGTTTTAATTAATACTTGCCTCGCCTGATGCTTCATTAAGTTATAGATAGGTTTGGTTTGGATCAGAAAGTTAACAAATTTAGAAAGCAATCCTTCCCCAGCCCAGTCAGGTTTAATTTTTGTGTTCATTTGCTTGCTTTGAATATATCCAAGATAATCGTCTAATTTCGAGTTGAATCAGACTCTGTTACGTAAATCTTAATGGGAGCAAAGCATTCAGTCTCTAGTTTGACAACAGGTGCGCGATCGCTCTCATTTTCGGCTCATACCCCCTACGGTGTGTAACTATAAGTAAAACTGATAAGTATTATTACTAAACCTGAACAATAACCTCTTGCTTTTGTAAACGAATGTAAAGTAATATGAAAACAAGCGAAACAAAAAGTCGCCTAAAATACATAACCAAATCAAGCAATCATAAAAACAATGACAGCAACCTTACAACAGCGCAGTAGCGCCAATGTATGGGACAAGTTTTGTGAATGGATCACCAGCACCGAGAACCGGATCTACATCGGTTGGTTCGGCGTATTGATGATTCCCACCCTACTTGCCGCCACCA
>JAQYWN010000312.1 GCA_029379265.1 Rhizonema sp. NSF051 | reverse complement strand
CTAAATAATACACCTTAACAAAGGATTTATTGATGGCATCTGTAAAGTTTGAACAAAAAGTTCTCAGTGATCGGGAAGTAGAAAAACTGTGGGAAGCGTTTAAAGTATTTGACTCGGACGGCAGTGGTGTCATCTCAGCCGAAGAATTGGGGCAGGTCATGCAATCATTAGGACAGAGTCCCGATGAAACAGATCTGCGCGACATGATCAAAGAAGTGGACGTTGACTTTTCCGGCAGTATTGATTTTGAGGAGTTTAAAGCACTGATGGTGGCGACTCAAGGCGATCGCCACAGCCGCCTCAAGCTTGCATTCAGTGTCTTTGATGAGAATGGGAGTGGTCAAATTACTACAGACGAACTACACTCTGTAATGAGCCAGTTTGGGTTAACAGAGCAAGAGTTAGACGAGATTATCAAAGAGGTGGATCATGACGGCGATGCCTCGATTGACTTCAAGGAGTTTTGCCAATTAGTGCCAACTGAAGCAGAGATCGCCACAGGCTATAAAGACTCTCCTATTCCGTCTGTTAGTTCTACACAGACAACCAAGATTTCGGATCGCGCCGCAGATGCGATCGCCAGTACAGCAACTGCTGTTAACGAGGCAGCCACCGCCTCTGTTTCACCCACCGAGCAAGTTGCACCCACCGATAGCCCCGAAGTAGCGAGGCTCAAAGAACTACTCGCCAAACACCCACAATTCGAGAACAAGCGCGGTACTTCCCGCTTGCAGATGCAGATTGGTTTGTTTCGTCTGATCCAGGGAGCCGCCTACCGCAGCTTCCGTGAGAGTTTCTCGGCTAACCATGAGACACACCTGCGCGTGAGAAACCTGCCTTACACAATTACTGACTTCGTGCAATTTGTCAAGACGGCGATCGCACTATACAAAGAATTAGGAATAGTAGAAAAAGCCTGCAACCCTTTGCTAGATGCTGTAGTTGAATCCATCTCCAATGAGTATGCTCGACTAGAAGATCGCATCAAAAACTGGAAGACAGTGGAAAAAACACCTGAGATGTTGGCAGAAGAGAAAGCCATGTTGAAGGCGCGTAGTCAGTCTGCCACTGTTAAGGAGAAGTTTGCTGCCGGAGTCGAGTTTGCGATCACCATCAAAAAGAAGAGTCTCAACTTGCGCGATATCGCTGAGGGTGTACTCGCTATTAACGAACTCAACCGACTCAGGAAGATGGAGTTGAGTGCGGAAATGGCACCGCCACCAGATCCATCAGAGGGAGATCCTAAAGAATATCTTCAGAAGTGGAACCGCGTCATCCTCTCAAATGCATCCGAGGAAGTAGATGGAGCGATGATGCCAGTGGCATATTGGTATGAAGATTTCATGCCCAAGCTGCTAGCTGCATTCAGCGTCAGCACTGCATCAGACTTCCATTGCAACACAATCCCTGACGAGGCAGCTTTGAACCAATGGTACGAAGCAAACATTGGCTCAGCAGAGTTTAGTCGCTATGGGGCAGATGTTGTAGAGAACTTTCCAAACTGCACTCCGCCACAGAAATTAATGCTGAAACAAGCATGGATCTTGACGCACAACTACCTCAATGGCGTACAAAAACGGCGCGAACGTCTGGAGTTTGGGCGCGAGTCTGGCGCACTCTCCCAGTATGTCTCATTCATCGACGTGTATATAGGGCGCAGTGAAGTGAAGAATTCCCAAATGCGCGTCAGCTTCCCATATTATATTGGACCTGCAGTGTGGCGTTTCTTTCACACTACTGCTGAAATTGTCTCTACTAAAACTCCGGAGCAACAGAAAGCGGTGGTAGCAATCTTTAAGGATTTCTTCAAGCTATTTGCCACTATGTATCCCTGCCCCTACTGCCGCCACCACCTCAATGCATACGTCGTGCAGAATAAAGAGGTAGAAATGTACCCCGTGGAGTATCTGGTGCTAGGGCGCGATCCCCAACTGACTAACTTTGAGGTATCACTGGATGCTAAATTGTCTACTGTAGTTGATGGAGAGTCCCTGCGCTTATTCTTCTGGAAACTCCATAACACCGTTTCCTCATCAATTGCTCGCTCTGAGGAGTGGTATCACAAGGATGAGAAAGCGTTCTACACCACCCGCTATTGGCCCAGTGTTGACTCTGAGCTAGCACGAGCCAAAGCCCTCAAGCATATTAGCATTGCTACTGATCGCATGTACCGCCTTTATGGAATACTCAAGCCAGCGGCACGGCTAACAGGGGTGAGAACAACATTGCAAAAGCTGTTGGACAAAAAAGATGAAGTAGGCATCAAGGAAGCATGCACCGTAGCACAGGATTACATCAAGGAATTGGAGGAAGCTATCATCACAGGAACATTTTTACAAGAAACATACTACTTTGATCCTGACTTTGCGGAGCGAACTCCAGTCTTTACCCCTGAGGAAGAAGAATTTGCCCGCAGTGGTATGTTCGTAGAAACGTGTTAAATATATAGTAGCTAGTGTTCATATAATCGGGGGGTGATGAAACACACTAATACAGTTCGTCCCCCGCAGCAATCATACTTACCTTTTCTCCGATTACTTAAAATTTTACTTCGGTAATTCTTGATATTAGAACAATTCGACCTCTAGCAGAGTTAAACAGATGTATAAAAATGGCATACAGTGAATTCACACTCCGCAAAGTCCGCCAAGACTTAGGCGTTCATATTCAAGAAGGAGGTCGATTTCTCGGAGAAATTCCACCTATACTGCCAGATGAGCTATTGCGCCAGGAGTTGGATGAAGGAGTCCCGTTAGTTCTCGCCAGAGGTAGTGAAAAAGCTCGCTCTGAATGGATTATCAATCCAGTATTAACGGCAGTGCGACGACTGCTAGATCGACAAGTCAGTTTGTTCTCTGGTGACGACTTCACTGTTGATCCCACCATCGGACTCAACGGCATTTGCGACTTTGTGATCAGTAAATCGCCTACACAGCTTGAAATCGAAGCTCCTGCGATCATCATCATTGAAGCCAAGAAAGAAAATCTTAACGGTGGACTAGGACAGTGCATCGCAGAAATGGTTGGCGCACAAATCTTCAATCAAACAAACGGAAAATCAATTTCAACTATCTACGGCTCAGTCACCAGCGGTACAGCTTGGAAATTCCTCAAATTAGAAAGCAAAACCGTAACGATTGACTTAACTGAATATCCACTCCCTCCAGTTGAACAAATTCTCGCAATGCTCATTTGGATGATTCAAAACGGCAGTGAAAAAATTGAGGACAAAACTTGACTTTGAGAGACGCTACGATAGGCACCATAATAAAGTTCTAATTGGGTGATCGTGGAAACATAAATATCTTCTGGTTGTTGGGCTGCAAGTCGAGTTTTTACCGCAGGACTGCTATTATTTATCAAACGAATACAAACATTAGAATCCAGAAGATAAGTCAAAATAGCTGCTCCCTTGTCTCATACTCTCCCTGTTCTAATCTTTGTAGCGGTTCTCCCACCCAACCGCCAATGACTTCTTCAAAAAAACCAGGCATCCAGCCTCGCTGTTGTGGTGTAACTCGTTGAATTGTTACTGTCACTTCGATTAAATACGTTCTGCTGTCTTAATAGCTTATCCCTACGATTATTACAAGCATCAGATATAATAAGTAAGGTGTGGAGTGAATGCCTTGAATGCTTACTGTTGCCCAACTTGAGAGCCTGTAACGTGTTAGCTACCACCTAACCTATTCTATGCTTCAGCCTATACATCTTATTTGTGTTGATAATCGAACTCGCAACGTGTACATATTAGCTGGGTATAACGAGGAGCTTGAATTTCAAATATTACCGAGTGGGGAGTTTGCTGATGAGCCGAGTTAACTATGATGGAATGTCTGATGCTCAGTTGAAGGACTACTTTCTCAAACATCGCGGGGATCAAGCTGCTTTTCAAGCATACTTAGACAGAATCAATCAGCGCCCACTCAGGATTATTGCAAGTCCCAGCGATCCTGATTTTGATGAGAAAGTTCAAGCAGCAATTCGCCAAAAATTAGAAGCAGCAAGAGGTAGCAGCCAGCAGTCTAACACTGCGTTGGAGCCGACTGACCAAGAGTGAACTGTGAGAACTAGAGGTTATCTGCGACGGCTCAACTTTACGGTTACGAAGGGAAACCATGCAGGAATCCACCATTTATTGTTCGATCTGGAGAGAGGCTGAGGAAGAAAAGACACGCGATCACTATCAATCTCTTGCGTAGAAGAGTGGCGATCAACATTATTGCTTTTTCCACAGGCTTATCAATTGAGGAAGTCCAAAAATTTCAGCAGTAACTGAACAAGTCTCGTCGATAAAATTAGCCTGAACTGTGTGGCGATCAGCGGCATAACAACACAGATTGAGCAATCGTGATCCATTATATTTCTTCAACTGCTAAAAAATGACATCGGCTCCTCGATTGCGAAGTGCCTACAATAGTCGATTGTGGGTTGCATCCTCGTCTAAATACAGCCTAATCTGGCTCATTGTTTTCCCTGCAATAATTCTCGGTGCAGAGTCACGAATGGCGATCGTACTCTTGAGCTTCGGCATATAGATCAGCATCAATGAGAGATTGATTGGCGTAGCAATATGCCGAGCGGCGTGAACTTGAGCCAATGTAAAGTAACTCTTATTCATCACTATTTCATAACGGAATCATAAGGGCGTGGAACTGTCAGTTAAATTCTTATCACCTCAACAAAGCCTGCAGAGGCAGGCTTTGTTGAGCCAGATCTAGACTTCTAATTTCAGAGCCATAGCCAATGCCTCCAATCCCGCCTTGGTTGTAAAATAGGAGAGATGGTCGCAAGCAATATCTGGTAGTAATATCTTCGGTTGAGGTGTACGCTGATCACTTACATTTTTAATACTAGTCAGAGTGACGGCAATGTCGTTGGGTTGCTTAAAAAACGCTAGATCTACGACTTTGTCCACAGCACTACCAAAGGCCTTTTTCAGTAATCGCTGCAAAGGACTGGTTTGCTGTTTCTCTGGCTGAACTTCCATAGCTCCTTTGGAAATCGACCTGTCACCTGAAATAATGGTATAACGAACACCAGGGTCTGGATTTTTGGCAAGTTCTTTGAGAAAATTGGAGCCTGGTTGCATTTCATCGAGCGAGTAGTCGTTGACTTCGAGAAACTTCACTAACCCTGCGACTATTTTCGTCGGCCAAACAATTGCCGAAAGTTGATTTAATCCCAGACAAAGAACCGTAAATACCAAATCTTGTAGTTTAGGCCAAGGTGAACCTCCATTGGGTGTCCCTAACATGACTAAATGTTGCACAACTTTATTGCCGCCTTCTCGCTCAATAAACCACCGTGAAACCAATCCACCCATTGAGTGTGCGACAATGTGCAATTGTTTGCCGTGATTTGGACCTAAACCTACTGCTTGCAACCTTTCCCCTAATAGTTTTGCATTTTCCTGAATCTTTGTGTTGAGATTCTCGTAGTCAAATGCCAAAACTAGGTCATAGGTATCTCGAAGTGGACGTTGTTGCCCATTTACTTCTACTGTAGCATGTTTGATGCTAGGAATCATACTTTCAGTATCGCCAATAATGCCGTGAATGTAGAGGACAATTTTTTCAGCTTGGGCAACTTGCGCTGTTACCTTCTGGTGTTCTGCTTCGTAAGTTACTTTGTCCTGATCATCTACATTAGCTACAGCTAAAATTGGGTATGCAAATGGTCTACGTATGACATCACTAACGACTTTCTCAAAGAAAATTTTGATCGAATTCTGCAAAGAGCGGCTATTTATAGATAATGGAATTGGTTCTGTTAGCCGTTCTAGAGTAATTTCTGTCTTACTATCTGCGGTTTTCAATCCTTGTCCCAAAGGTAAGAAAAATTCACCATCATAGGCGAAGGGAATCAGGTGTTCGTTATCGGCAAGTGATTGATTAACGACCAATTTGAGGGGATTTTCTTTGGTGACAACTTGGTAGTTTTGGACGTTACTTAGCTCTAATACACTTAAACCTGGGTCACTTCCTCGGCTTGTGGTAAATTGAAAGGATTCTGTGGCATAAGGTTGTTGCCGCAAAATAGCAGGCAAGATTAAATTTCTTAAATCTCTACTAGCTTGTGGCACTGAAGTCAGGTTGACTTGCGCTTGTAATTCTGAGTGACTTTGTACTTCAACTAGATCATTTTGTAAGAAGGTGCTGTTACTATGTTGTATTGGGTAAGCATTAGGCGATCGCACGATAGTAATCGTGACTTCCTTTGTCATCCAATCATCATTATTTCCTGTTGCTCTGACAGCTTCACGAGAGTTAACCCCTATCATTAAACGATCAAGCGTGCCTGGATAATCTCCCATATCACGTTGAGTTTCAGGGGGTTTCAAGCCATCTTGTTCGAGAAAATCAGCATGAAAGTCTGTAGAACTGACAATCAGCTTAAATACATCTTTATATTCAGTCGTTCCTTGTGCTATGTATGTATCGGGAATAATGAAACTGAGATTATCATCACTGGTAATTGTCCCTTTGGGTGAAAGTCTTACGCTACTTTTAACTTCAAAAAATGGCACATCGACAGCAAAGCTTTCTGACAAATCTAGGACATTGCAAAACAGAGTTTTATCACTATTATTCGTTAATTTTATTTGCAGAGTTGGCGAAATCCATTCACCATTTTCATAAGTGTATTCTAGACGCATTTCTGAACCAGACTTCGAGTTTTCCTGTCCTGACTGGATAATCTCCATCTGGACATCATCTGTTTTAATGCGACTTGTCGGGGGAGTACGGAGTTCCAGAATGTTATGCCAACGAGCAATATGTTCTAATCGGTAAATGACTTGTAAAGCAGTATCATTTGAATCACCCGTCTGGTTCGAGTCTTCTGGAATGGGAGCAACGACAGGACGATCATCTTGAGGCTGTGTAATCCAATACTGACCATTTTTCACTATTACTTGATAATCAGCTTCTTTCGCGTCATTGACTTGACACACATATAATGAAGGTTTACCACCTAGTGCGACTGTTTGTAATGCTTGCTGTACCAATTTTAATTCTGCGGCTTCACCTTTAAAGTAAACTTTTAAAGGTGGTAAAGGTAGACTGATAACTACAGCATAGTAGGTATCATCTTGAGATAATTTATCGCTACCACTGATAATTTGCACTTTGCTTTTTTGTGGTAGTACTTGCGTAACTTTCACGGTTGCTAGAGCTTCCGATAGTTCTCGTAACTGTTCTGCTGTAGATCCAGCAGGAAAGATTGCTAATATCGTATCGCTACCGTTAGCTCCCACTGGTACACCAAATATTCCACCACCATCAATTATCCAGCTATTATCTTTGTCATTATAAGTTAAATTGAAGTGCGTAGGGCTCGCAGATATTGCCCCACCTAAGAAAGCTTTATCTAACTCAGTACGGTCAGTGGCATCAACTTGCGGCGATTGTTCTTTCACTTTACCGCCGATGATAGCATTAATATTTCTGACTAAATCTTTATAGCTAATATTACCATTTGTGCTTTGCAGTGTATTTAGCAAAAAGTAAGAGAAAACTCCTCGCGGTTCCCCATTGTCTCCAAGATATTCTTTTGCCAACTCGTAATCTCGGCAAGCAGATAAAATCACGTGCTTTCCGGTAGGTAATACTAAACTTGTGGTTTTCTGCTCCATACTTTTAGCAGAATTTAAAATTTCATCTAATGCAGAGAGATCGTTGGCAAAAATAAAGTTGTTCAAAGAACGTTCTCGCGAGTCAACAGGCGATCGCCGCACCTTGAATTCGCTTGATACATCTCTCGTTCCCGAACCGGAGTGACAGCAGTCGAGTACAATTACGATGTGGGGATTTTTTTGTGCCACTTTGGAGATTAAGTAAGATAATTCTTTATCTGCTAAATCTCGGCTTGCTTGGGTTCGACTGTTGTAACAAACTATAGTTTCATCTAAACCGTCTGCCTCTATTTTCAAAAATTCCTGTGGTGCTTTTTCTTGTGCACCGTGACCAGCGTAGTAAAATAAAACAACATCATCACTTTCAGCCTGACACAGATGTTGCTCAAAGCCTTGGATGACTGCCTCACGGGTAGCTTGTTGATTGGTAAGTACCCAAGGGCGATCGCTGTTGTCAATCAATTTCCATTCACTATCTTTAGTCACCCGTCCCCTCAAATAAGCTTCTACAGCCTTGATATCATTCACACAACCTTCTAATGACGGTATCGTCATAATTGAAGTTGGATCGTATTCATCAATACCAACGAGTAGTGCATATATACTCTTACTCATAGTTACCCCCCAATCAGGTTTATGTTTGGATCAGAACCTAGCCCTTGACGCAGATAATTTTTCTCTGCCTGTAAAGTCCCTCTATCTATAATTGATGTCAGCAAAGTCAACTTATGCACTTGTGTTCAAAATAAATGCAGGCTCGTAGTTGCGCTTCAGCGCTCTCATATTATTAAGAGCGCTGAAGCGCAACTACAAACTTCTTTATCAGTCTTCAAAATGGTATTAAGAGGGGAAAAAATAACGGGTAGCTTCACCTAAAATAAGTATCTTTATGTATTTAAAACTACAACATAATTTGACTTAAATCCCAAAGAAATAAAGATTTGAGCC
>JAQYWN010000029.1 GCA_029379265.1 Rhizonema sp. NSF051 | reverse complement strand
GGGGGAGGGGGTGGGGTTCTTTTATTATGGGTGATTTTACGGACATTATATGACTGATAAATTCCTGGATTAAATTCGCAATCCCATAATGAGTAAGTCGCGTTCTACGCCATCAAGTTCTGCAATTTGAGGCAAATGTCCCCAAACTTGAAAGCTAAATGTTTCAAACAGCTTTAAACTAGGTTGATTATGAGCAAAAATCCAGCCCATGAGCGTTTTCAAGCCTAAATTTGGACTTTGATGAATTGCTTGAGCAAGAAGCTGACGCCCCAAACCACGTCGATGACAGTCTGGCGCAATATAAATACTAATTTCAGCAGTAGCATGATAAGCTGGTCGTCCATAAAAAGATTGGAAACTTAGCCAACCAGCAACGACATCTTCTACTTCAATCACCCAAAGAGGGCGTTTTGATGATCGTCCTTTAAACCATGCTTGGCGACTTTCCACAGAAACTGGCTTTAAATCAGCGGTTGCCAGACGAGTGGGAATTGAAGCATTGTAAATCGCTACAATAACTGGTAAATCAGCTTCAGTGGCATCGCGAATCATCATTGAAAATCGAATTGGGAATTGATGAGTGATTTTTTACTCCTCGCTCTCTCTTAAACCCGCGCTAATAAAGGCGCAGCAGCTAGTAAAGTTTGAGTGTAAGGGTGTTGGGGATTGGCAAAAATTTGTTTTGTTGGACCAATTTCGACAATCTTACCACCGTTCATGACGGCAATGCGATCGCACAAAAAGCGAGCCAGCCAAAGGTCATGAGTTATAAACAAATATGTTAACTCAAATTCCTCTTTAAGAAGCAACATCAAATCTAGAACTTGTGACTGCACGCTTGCATCCAACATACTAACAGGTTCATCGCAAATGACAAGTTTGGGACGAGTAATTAAAGCACGGGCTAAAGCCACTCGTTGCTGTTGCCCACCAGACAAATCTGAAGGATAACGTTCTATATACATAGATGGTGGTTTTAACCCAACTTTATCTAGCATCCACAACACCTCTTCGGTTGCCTTAGTTGAGGTAGCTAGGTTATGAATGAGCATCGGATCAGCTATACTCTGTCCAACTGTCATCGCTGGATTTAGACAAGCATGTGGATCTTGAAACACCATCTGCATTTGTCGTCTAGAGGATCTTATTTCTTGGCGTGTTGCACTAGTTAAATCTCGTCCTAAGAACTCCACTTTACCGGAAGTCGGACGAATAAGTTGCAAGATTGTCCGTGACAGCGTACTCTTACCGCAACCCGACTCTCCCACTAATCCCAGAATTTCCTTTGGATATAGTTCGAGGTTAATACCATCCACAGCTTTAATTGTCTGACTTTGCTGCCTCAACAGTCGCTCTACAAAGTTGGGTTCTATGCTGTAGTACTGCTTTAAGTCTGTGACACGGAGAATTGGGGAATGGGAAGTGGGAGCTTGAGGAGTTGCAGAAATTTCCTTCCTTCCCGATTCCCCATTTCCTTGAATATGCAAAGCTGCTTTTAAAAGCTGTTGTGTATATTCATGTTGGGGTTGCTGGAACACTGTTTGGGAGGAACCCATTTCTACCATTTTGCCGTTGTACATCACCCCAATGCGGGGGCAATACTCGGTAACCAACGCTAAATCGTGAGAGATGAGTAGCAATGCCATGTTTTCGACACTGCATAGTCGGGTTAATTCCTGTAGAATCTGGGCAGAGACGGTGACATCCAAGCTGGTAGTCGGTTCATCTGCAACAATTAACTTGGGGTTTAGGAGTAAAGCTAGGGCGATCGCTACCCTTTGCCGCATTCCACCACTAAACTCGTGAGGGTATTGATCCCAGCGATTTGCCGGAATATTGACTTTCTCCAATGTTGCGATCGCCTTTTCCTTCGCTGCCCGCATTGATAATTGGGGGGAGTGCGCCTTTAAGGTTTCGATACAGTGGTTACCAATGCTCATCAACGGATCGAGGCGCGTCATCGGATCTTGGAAAATGAGTGCCACTGCTTCTCCCCGAAATTTCCGTACCTGAGAGGAAGTCATGTCAAAAACTGATTGCCCTTGAAACATCACCCGTCCTTTAATAAACGTGGAAGGTGGCAGTAACCGCATTGCCGCTCGCCCCAAAGTTGACTTGCCACAACCCGACTCACCCACCAATCCCATTCTTTCTCCTGGTTGCAGGGTAAAAGACACATCATCAACGGCCCACTGGACTGCTTCATTGCTATGATGGGGATAAGCAACTTGCAAATTTTCAATACAAAATAAACTTTCACTCATAATTTATTAATTCTTTGTTGTTCGTTGTGACTACCAAACCGCTCCGTCGCTGTGGAAGACAAGAAAGGTACTTTTATACCTATTCAGGAGTCGTTGATGGTGGTGAAAAGATACTATTCCTCTGTTTGTAATATTGCTTTTGAGTATTCTATGAGAGTTGTCAACCGATGATTAATGGTATCAAGTCTTTCTTGTGCAGTAGAAACTTGCCGAGATCCTTGAAAAAACATGACATCAATTTCCAAGAGTCGCAGTTGCTTGCTCATCTCTGTTCGATAAGACTGCACGCGCCCCCAATCCTGGCTGTCTGTACCTTCATCATCCAGAGGCACAATTTGTTGCTGAAAAAATTGCTGTAAGGAAGCTGTACGCTGTCGGAGTTCCAATGCATTTAGTGGAATGGGGGTAAGATCTGAGCGTAATTGTTTAAGCAAGATTGCAAATGAGTGATATTTCTGTAGATTTAGAGACATCTAGTCATAATTACGATAAGATAAGTGTCAAGATTTTTTTTTAGATAGTTTTTTCAACTTTTTCGAGATCTGAAGCCTCAAATCAGATTTGAGGCTATTTTTGCATTTATCTATTTCCAGGATGATCGCACTTAACCCTTTTACTAAATGATTTGCACTCATACTTGAATATAAAGTAAATCATCCTCATACACATGATTCAAGGGCAGTGTATCAGTAACAGCCTTTATTGGCGACAAGCTATAAGTATATCCTTCCACTTTCTTACTCAAAGACAGATTGCATCCCAATTCTATGATGACCACTGTAATCAATTCACCAACTGATGTTAAGCTTCCGGAATGGCTAGAAAATTGTTTAGATTGTTCGGGCACAGAAAGCCCTGATGTTGAAAAGAATCGAACTGGTGATACAGATTTGATTTGTCGGGCATTTGAATTTGCCTACAATTTACATAAAGGACAGTACCGCAAATCGGGAGAAGCTTATATCTGTCATCCTGTTGCAGTGGCTGGATTGTTGCGCGACTTGGGGGGCAGTGCGGCTATGATAGCAGCTGGGTTTCTCCATGATGTAGTTGAAGATACAAATGTCACGATTGATGAAATAGAACAGCGCTTTGGAACAGAAGTGCGGCTTTTAGTAGAAGGAGTGACTAAGCTTTCCAAATTCAATTTTAAAAGTAAGACAGAAAGCCAAGCTGAGAATTTTCGCCGCATGTTTTTGGCAATGGCACAAGATATTCGGGTGATTGTGGTGAAGTTGGCAGATCGTCTGCACAATATGCGCACTCTCGAACATCTAGCTGATGAGAAACGCCAGAGGATTGCCTTGGAAACACGAGAAATTTTTGCTCCTTTAGCCAATCGCTTGGGCATCTGGCGTTTTAAGTGGGAATTGGAAGATTTATCATTTAAGTATCTAGAAAACGACGCTTACCGCCAAATTCAGCAATATGTCGCTGAAAAACGGACTTTACGTGAAGAAAGATTGGCGGATGTTATCGAAACTTTGCGGCATCGACTGTTAGATGCGGGAATTCAGTGCCTTGACATTAGTGGGCGTCCTAAGCATCTTTACAGTATCTATCAGAAGATGCAACGGCAAAACAAAGAGTTTCACGAAATTTATGATGTGGCGGCGTTAAGAATTACTGTCAAGACAAATGAGGATTGTTATCGTGCCTTGGCAATGGTTCACGATGCTTTTCGCCCAATTCCTGGCAGATTTAAAGATTACATTGGCTTACCTAAGGCGAATCGTTACCAGTCTTTGCATACAGGGGTGATTAGTCCGTGGGGGCGTCCTTTGGAAGTGCAAATCCGCACTGTGGAAATGCATCAAATTGCGGAGTACGGAATTGCGGCTCACTGGAAGTACAAGGAAACGGGGAGTTCTAACAATACCCGGATTACTGCGGCAGATGAAAAGTTCACTTGGTTGCGGCAGTTGCTGGAATGGCAAAGTGACTTGAAAGACGCTCAGGAATATCTGGAAAGCATCAAGGATAATTTATTTGAAGATGATGTTTATGTCTTCACCCCTAAGGGAGATGTTATTGCTTTAAGCCCTGGTTCTTCAAGTGTAGACTTTGCCTATCGCATTCATACAGAAGTGGGCAACCACTGTGCGGGAGTGCGAGTGAACGGACGGATGGTGCCACTGTCTACAAGGCTGCAAAATGGCGATATTGTCGAGATTATTACGCAGAAGAATAGCCATCCGAGTCTGGATTGGTTGAACTTTGTCAGAACTTCGGCAGCAAAGAATCGCATCAAGCAATGGTACAAGCGATCGCGTCGTGAAGAAAATGTTTGCCGAGGGCGGGAATTGTTGGAAAAGGAACTCGGGAAAACGGGTTTTGAAAGCTTGCTGAAATCGCAATCAATGGATGCTGTTGCTGAACGATGCAATTACCATTCAGTGGAAGATTTAGTCGCCGCTTTAGGTTACGGTGAAGTTACGCTCAACTTGTTACTGAACCGTTGGCGAGAAGTGGTGAAATCGCAACAACCGATCGCCCTCGCACCGCAATTTCTTCCCAAAGAACAAACTGCAACCAAGACGTTGCGGGATGCTACGGCAATTTCCCGCTCCAACGATTCCCCTATTGTTGGGGTAGAAGGGTTAATGTATCATCTTTCAGGGTGTTGTACTCCTATACCCGGTGAAGGAATTATCGGTGTCGTAACGCGAAGTAAGGGAATTTCGATTCATCGCCAAGGATGTCACAATCTTGAGGATGTTGAGTGCGAGCGCCTCGTACCAGTGATGTGGAATTCAACAGCCGAAAATACGAGTCGTTTTCAAAGTTATTCGGTGAATATTCAGATTGAAGCAATGGATCGCGTCGGCATACTCAAAGATATTTTATCGCGGTTGAGCGACCACGGTATCAATGTCCGTCATGCTACTGTGAAAACGGCCAATGGTCAACCAGCTTTAATGGACTTGGGGATCGATATCCGCGATCGCTCTCAACTCGAACAAATCTTTACCCAAATTAAGAAACTCAGCGATATTATTAGTATCCGTCGCGTCGGTCAAATTGACACATAGAGTATAAGCGTGCAACAAGGGGATTGGTAATTGGGGATTGTTCTTTTGGTTCATTACCTATTACCAATTAGCCCTGTAGAATGGCAGCAATACCAGTTTTATATGAAGATGCACTTTTGTGATCCCCCCAACTCACGCTCCTATGTCTCAACGGGAACCAGTGCAGGCAGTGCGTTGCGTTGGGGAACCCTCCTATGTCTGGCTCTACTAAAAAAGGGAGGCAAAAAGCGGTGTGGATATTCCTCCCGCTTTATTGCTGTGGGCTAAGAAATTTGTTTTCGCTTCTCTTCATGGAGAAACGGTATGAATTGAAAACTATATTTAAAGTTATGCAATTAGAAGATTATTTTGACTTTTTATCGCCTGATGACATCCGCATTAAAGGACATCGCATCGGAATCGATAATGTGCTTGATTATTACTTGGAAGGTTATACACCAGAAGAAATTGCTATTCATTTATCTACCCTCAGCTTAGAAAAAATATACGCTACTATCACCTACTACTTGCACAATCGCCCGCAGATAGATGCATACTTATTACGTTTGGCAAAGTGGCGCGAAAAGCACTATCAAGAATCAATAGTCAACCCTTCTCCTCTAGGGCAACGTGTAATCGCAGCGAAAGCCCAACTAATTCAAGGACGAGAAAATCTTTTGTGAAAATACGTTTTTTACTAGATGAAAATTTGACAACTCGGCTAAAGACAGCTGCTCTGCGATTCAATTCTGAGATAGACATCCTACGTGTAGGCGATCTAAATGCACCACAATTAGGAACACTAGATCCAGATATTTTGCGTTATCTGGAGTTATCACAACGGTTACTTATTACAGACAACCGTACTAGTATGCCTGAGCATTTAGAAGCACACTGGGCAAATCATGGAAAAATTTGGGGGTTACTTTGGGTACGTCCTAAAACATCTATAGGAGAATTGGCAGAAGAACTTTTTTTAATTTGGGAGACAACAGAAGCTGAAGAATGGATAGATAAACTCGATTGGATTCCGTTTAAGCGAAAAGGAAGAAGTGCGATCGGCATTTTTTATGAAGGTGCGTTTTTGCCGCATCAGAATTTGACAACGCGGTAACGCGATTATACGTAACATCATAACAGATCACAATCGGGAACACAATGTCATCAAAATTGTTGTAGATATCTTCTGTAAAAATATGACTAAAGTCATCCATCTGATTATGAGCTTAGACATATATATTTCACTCTCAATATTCATAAGATGGAGTTGTTAAGCACAGAAGAACAACAACACAACTTACACAGAATAGTTATGAAGAAATCTTTGTTTTTGTTACCCGGAGTCATCGCAGTGATGTTTACAGCTGCTCCCATGATGGGCGCATTGAACAATCCTGCCTTTGCCGATGATGCTCCTCAAGCAGGAAAGCACCATGGTGAGTGGGACAAACTTGGTTTGAATGATACACAGAAGTCACAAATCAAGCAAATACGTCAAGATGCCCAGCAGAAAATGGATGCTATCTTGACTTCAGATCAAAAGACGCAACTACAACAAGCAAGATCTCAACATACCAGACCAAAACTGGCATTGAGTGACGATCAAAAAGCGCAAATGAAACAAATTCATCAGGATTCAGAAAATCAAATTATGCAAGTACTGACTCCCGCACAACAGCAACAGTATAAGCAAATACTTGCCAAAAGGCAACAACGCCATCAACAACGCAGTAACTAGGTTCTGGCTTGTCTAGCAGCGAATACCTGAGGATTCAGTATTAGGGATGCATCTTTGAAGTAAAGAGGGGAAACGCTTTTCACCTGAAGAGCGTTTCCCCTTTGTACTTTACCCCTACTTCTTAAGCGAATAATATTGTCCTCGAATGTCAAAACAATCCCAGCTTAGCTACCATATTTTGCCACCAGGAAGTGCTTACCTGACTCGACAGCTTCATTTTGGAGCGAAGATCTTGAATAAAAGTCTAAGGGAGCAAGTCTTGGGTAATTGGATTGTCACTAGTACCAACAACATCTCCAAGTGCATCAAATCCACTGCTGCCTGTGCGATCGCCAATTAAATTGTCGCCGTTGCTGGTGAAAATGCCAGAGACATCAGGGTTGATACCGTTCTCGTTTAAGAGATTAGAGGCGATAATCGTGTTCTGCACATTGGCTATGTCAGGATATGAATAAGGAGAGCCAAGACTATTGAAAATACCCCCGCCATTAGTGGCAGAGTTGATAGTCAGAGTACTCGACACTAGAGTTAGTGTGCCTCTATTGTATATGCCGCCGCCATTGTTAACATTGCTGTCAGAAGAAACTGCTAATGTACTCTTGCCGCTCGCACTATTACCGCTAATGGTGGTATTGCTAATTGTTATAATGCCATCATTAGAAATACCACCACCATCGGCAGCTGAGTTACCAGTGAAAGTACTGTTGTTTACCGTTACGGAGCCATTGTTCACCAGACCTCCACCCTCATCTTTAGCCGAGTTATGATCAAGAGTGCTGTTAGTTATTTCCAGACTTCCCGTGCCCGTGTTGAAAATACCGCCACCGTCACTAAAGGCAGATACGGTTGAGTTATTTTTCAAGGTGCTATTACTTAAAACAAAGTTGCCTGCATTGTAAATTCCACTACCACTAGCTCCAGCATTGGTAATGATACGGTTATCATCAAAGGTACTATCTAATACTTTAGCTGTACCAGTGTTGTAAATACCACCACCAAGAGTGGTGACTCGTTGGCTTGCCAAGTTATTACTGAGAGTACTATTACTGACTATGAGAGTGCCTTGATTAGAAATACCGCCGCCAACGCCTGCTTCATTACCCGTGATGGTGCTGTTGCGGACGTCAAGAGTGCCCCCATTGTAAATGCCACCTCCTGAGACAGGATTGTTTCTAGATGGGTCAGTAATTGAGTTATTACTCACAATGCTGCTATCAAGAGTGAGGGCACCATTATTTTTAATTCCACCACCATTGTCAATCGCTACCCGACTCCCCTGTAAATTGTCAACACGTATTCCTCCATCAGCAATAATTAATCCCGACAACGTGACTGTTGCATCTGTTCCGATTTCAAATACCCTTGAAGCTTTATTGGCACTCACTGTCACCAAATCCATACCTGTCAACTGATCATGTGGGGCAATGATGTCCAAGTTGTGAGTGATGTTTAGTTCTCCCAAATTCAAGGTAATAGTTTGTGGATTAGCAAACAGCGATCGCTCAAATACAATCAACGACTCTCCCTGGTAATTGTTTGCCTGATTGATGGCTTCACGCAAAGTCATCACATTATCAGAGTCATCTACTACATCTGCTGTACTGTTTACTGTAAATATGGCACTGGGGTTTTTAGGTAAAGTACTTACACCAAGCAAATCTTGTACATTATCTGAGAATACTTGTGTCGGTACAGATAATCCAGCTGTTGGATCTGTGGTAGAGCTTGAGAAATCCATAAATTTAACTGGCAGTGGTTAGAGACGTAGGTTAGGGAGACGATCGCGAATGACGGCTTAGCCTGATCTCACGGCGACTGGTGTTTGAGGAACCTCATTTAACAATATCAAACGTTTCTAAGAGCGTAGTTATTTCGTGAAATGGTATCAACGATGCTAAGATGTAAACGCGCATTTTAGGCGTGAGCAAGAAGATTAGACATTTTTCTTGCTCAGAACATTTAGTGAATACGCCCTTTTCTCTCATATTTTAGTTACTTTGAGCAATAAAAAATTATGGCAACCGAACAAGAGCTTCAATCTCTTTTTAATACCTTGGATACCGATAAAGATGGCAAAGTTTCTCTAAACGAACTTTTTTTAAGCCCAGGCTTAAGTGCAATCATCACAGCAGAAACAGGCGTCAGTAGCCCCCAGGAGTTGTTAAATACGTACGGTGGTAAAGACGGTAGTATCACCTTTGAAAAGTTAAAGAAAGTTGTTGAGGAAGCTGGAAATTTAAACTAGGCATTGGACTATGGGCTACAGCCGGAGGGGAGGACAAGGAAGGAAAGTAGAACAGTAATTTTTTGATCCGAAAAAGATGAAAAATAAGTATATGTACATAGGTTTTCATCTTCTTCCTTGTCCATTTTCCTTCTGTCTCTTCCAAGTCTTACCCCGTGCGTAAGTCCTAGAAATATTTATGCCCATATCAAAACAATCCCAGCCTAGCTAACATATTTTGCCACCAGGAAGTACTTACCTGACCCGATAGCTTCATTTTGGAGCGAATATCTTGGATATTCCAGTTGGTGAGTTTGGCAAGGGTTTGAGCCTCTCCCTCGAAGCGTTTGGGCAAAGATTGCTTGTAATCTTTACCTGCTTGACATTTTAGTTCACCTGTGTATGGATGTTGGAGAACATAACGTCCTTGGAAAAATTCGCTGTTAGAGGTTTCTTGAAACATGAGATCTTCGGGGAATTTCTCACGTGTGTAGCGGACTGCAAAATCATCCCACCCGTACCAGCAAATAATAGCCCGTACCACCAGTCCTCACCCCACTGTCCAGGGGAAACCCATGCGTCAAGGGTAAGTACGACAGCGGAAATGATGCCAAAGTTGGCGGGGTTGAAGAAATGTTTATCACCGACTTTAAAGACAAATTTGCTGGTGATGGCACTTGATGCCGCCACTGCCATTGTCGTCCATTGGTCAGCCCTGAGTAGTAAGCTGAGTCCTAAAGAGGTAATCAGGGCACCGCGTAGGTTTATCTTATGTTGTTTGTCCTGTGTCATTTGTGACCAGCCCTTCGGGCAAGGCAGAAGGCAGAGGGCAGAGGGCAGAAGCAATAAGTAATATTTTATACACAAGAAGACTCTGTTCTCTGTCAAAGCCGCCACAAACCGGTTCTGTGCCCCCACCAAATCGAAGATTTGGTGGTCTTCAATCAGTGGCGGGTTCAAGCCCCCACTGATTGTCTTCCCTTCTGCCTTCTGCCTCCTGCCTTCTGCCTTTCTTTGTGACTTGGGACTCATCACACTGGACAAGAACCATTGCGTTGATAGACAGGTGGCGATCGCTACCCCAATCAACTCCGGTCGCAATGTCCAGTCTCGTGTACTAATACCTAAGATTAGAAATATGCTGAGAAATAGTATTTGAAAATCGCGTATATCTTGGAATAACATTACCCGTAGTTCAGGGATTCCTCTTTTAAGTGAAGTCTGCCGGGTGGAGGATTCCGCAAAGTCTGCCGGAGAGAGTACTCTCTCCGGCGAGCTTTGCGTCCGGCGAGCTTCACGTGTTGTCCCAATCTATACGGGAAAGTACGAAAATAATATTGCTGTTACGAAATTTGTTACAAGTAGTGCAGGCTGGCTGAAATAACTAACTAGTGAGTTTCAAGCCAAAAGCCTGATATATAAGGTTTTCTTTCTTTTGCCTTTTGACTTTTTACTTTTGCCTTGTTAATGTTTTTGTTTGTGATTATTTTGAGTATTGGGGTTAGCTGGTTGAGCAAACGGTTGTTTGGTAATGTTGTCTGCTGCTTGCTTAAACAAGGGTTCTAATTTATCACGCCAGTATTGAATATTAGGTAATTTCTCTGGATGGTCTTTATAAGCAGCAACTTTATCCCATTTTCCTTGAGCAAGGGCTGTATTGGTGTCATTGAAGAGTGATTCTGCTTTCTTCCAGTCTTTCTGCCACTCGGCAATCATTTCTGGGCCATCTTTAACGCCATTTGCTGGAGTTGCAACAGATTTCAGGAGGGCGATCGCACCTGGTAAATCTCCTGATTCATATTTCTTCCTTGCTTGTTGCATGAATGGGGTAGCGTTATCATCTGAAGTTTTTGGCGACGATTTCTCTGATGCTTCAGTGGCGGCGGGTTGTGGCTTAGGAATTGGGCGTTCGGCAATTAAGGCGTTATCATCGACTATTCTCAGTGCAATGCCTTTGTCTCTCAAGCAAGAAGACCATTCTTCATTATTTTTAATTGCATAGTTGTGCGCCCAACCCGAACGTCCAGACTCAAGTTTGACTTGTACCCAACCGCGTTTTGTCCGTTCACCTGTCACCTCAAACTTCTTTTGATCGTTCACGGTTTGCATGATTGTGTCAGAACCGATCGCACTAGGTTCAGAGCGGATGTTAGATCCTACCACCATCGCTACGCAGTTTTGTTCTGCGGGAATATCTTTACTGCCCAAATAGGAACCGACATTTTGAGCGTTCTTAACAACAGTCGGAGCTGCAATTGCCGCACCAGAGGCCAAACCGACTAGGATTAACAGTTGTAAGATATCAGGTCTTCCGGAAACTTTATCCGCGTTTTTGGTCACAGATTTTGGGACCCGAAGAGCAGGATTTGCTGGTGCTAATGCTATAGTTCTTTGTCGAGACTGAGGGGATTGGTATTGAATTGCTAGGAACCCTGGATGTGGAGGATACTCTTGCGGCGCGGTTCGTGAAGAAAATGACTCCAACGCTTGTAATACCTCTGATACACTTTGGTAGCGATCTTTGAAGTGATAGTGTACCATTTTGGTCAACACAGTTGCCAATTCTTTGCTTACTGGTACTAAATGCTGCCAAAGAATTTCACCTGTTTGGGGATCTTCAGGCAAATCAATTGGCGACATACCTGTCAAGGCTTGAATAGCAATGATACCTAGAGCATAGATATCACTATTAGGGCGGGGTTTGCCATGCCCTTGTTCCGTAGGCATGTATCCCGGTGTGCCAATAGCTACCGTTCCTGTGTGATAGACGACGGGGGTTAACATTAATGCTTTTTCTGAATGTTCCGCAACCACTCGCAATTGTTTAACAGCCCCAAAGTCTACCAAAACCAACTGATTGTCTCTTGTGCGGCGAATGATATTATCTGGCTTGATATCGCGGTGAATTACACCTTGACGATGCACAAAGAGCAGAATGCTCAGAACTTCGTGCAACATTTGAACAACCTGGCTTTCACTCCAGCTTTGATGGGCAAGCAGCTCTTCACTCAGAGGATGTCCCTCAATAAATTCTTGTACTAAGTAAAACTCCTGATTTTGGTCAAAATAAGCCAAAAGCCTGGGAATCTGGTCGTGGTTACCCAGTTTTTCGAGAGTTTCGGCTTCATTATGGAAAAGGCGCTTAGCGGTGTCAAACACTTTGTGTTCGGAGTTAGCAGGTTTGAGGTGCTTGACAACGCAAATAGGATTTCCTGGTCGTTTGGTATCTTGGGCAATATAGGTTTGACCGAATCCTCCTGTAGCAAGGACCTTGATAACTTGATAACGATAGTCTAGCAGCTTGCCGATCATATTCACTTCCCCTTTCACACCAATTTCTAAAGGTGATACTAAATATCTCCAAATATTCCTGACTAAAATCCGCTATCTTGAGAAAAGATTTAGACGTAAAATAGAGTTTTTTAATAAAAACATTATTTTGTCAAGCAATATCGAGCTATGAAAAGCCCATGCCACCTAAGATAGCCAACCCAGTTATATGGCAGCAGGCTGAACTCCTCATGCAACCTGCTTTCATTCGTCTTGTCGATAATATTCGCAAGCAACTCGATGTTTCTTCTTGGAAGGGAACTTACCAGGATATATTAATTTGGCCCTCTGAGGCGACTCAGGAAACTAAAGCAGTCGTGACGAAGCTTCTAGAAGAACTTGAAGCTGCAACACCGGAACAAGCTTTGGAAATTAGAGAAACTCTTTCGCGTCTCCCAGTGCCCCATCCAGGATATCATTTGTGCTTGCAGCGTCAAGAGCAAACTGTCAGCATTGATTTATGGGAATTGTGCTATCAGGTGTGTTTCATTAACTACGATCCGGAAAAAGAAGAAGTTAGTATTGATACTAGTCTGATAGACGAAACGAGTGATGTCGATTGGCAACAGTTGGATGCGAAAGCAAAAGACGTGGTGGAGCAGGTGTTTGCCAATTTGCCTTCTTGAGGCGAATATGATGAAACTTTGAGGTCAAAGAAAGCGTCAATATGCACATTCAGCTTTAGATAATAAGATAGTTTGGTTATTCAGCTTAAGTACTTGAGATAATTAAAGTCAGACTCTAAATTATAAATATCAAATTACAATATGATGTCCAACTATCAATTGCCACTTCAAATGCGCCGTTTGGGATTAGCCTTGTTGCTACCAGCTGCACTTTTGTGCGAGATCGCTTCTCCAACTCAAGTACAAAGAGCAAGCGCACAATCATCTGGGCAGGGTCAGCCCCTTTATCTCAATGCTCAAGTGCAAGAGTATAATGCTAAAACCCAAGTCGCAACGTCTCGTGGCAATGTTCAAATGTCATATCCGGCTCGCGGGATTCAGGCAACAGCCACCCAAGCACAGTACTTTACCAAGGAACGCCGCATTGTTTTTAGCGGTAACGTTTATATTTTGCAAAAGGGTGGCAACAGTATCAAAGCTGATGTTGTGACGTATTTAATTGATGAAGGGCGATTTGTTGCTGCACCTCAAGCTAATCATCAGGTAGAATCTACGTACATTGTTAACGATACTAATCCTGATAGTCAATCGGCTGCACCATCTCCAAAAAAATCCCGCTCAAAGTGATGACGGTAGCAATTTTAGCTGAGGGGTTTAAGATCCGCTGATTAAGGAAAAACTTAAAAGCCAAAATAGAAAAAAACGGCGACGACTGTACCCAAATTTGTTTGTGGAGTTTGAGTCAAATCATTACATGATTCCATGCCTCTGAATTGATGCTTTGATGGTAATCCGAAATCAAAAATATAAAATCACTCAGGCTCACAAAAGGCATAATTATAGTGAAAATTGTCTTACAGAATATTCACAAATCCTACGGCAAGCGAGTCATTGTCAATCGTGTTAATATTTCCGTTTCTCAAGGTGAAATTGTCGGTTTACTAGGTCCAAATGGCGCTGGTAAAACGACAACTTTTTACATTGCTACAGGTTTGGAAAGACCGGAACGAGGAGCGGTTTTGCTGGATAATCAAGATATTACAACACTACCAATGCATAAAAGGGCACGACTGGGCATTGGTTATCTGGCTCAGGAACCTAGTGTTTTTCGCTCCTTGAGCGTACGGGATAATATTCTTTTGGTACTCGAGCAAACTCATGTGCCTAACTGGCAGTGGGCAAAAAGAACGGAAAACTTATTGCGAGAGTTCCGTTTGGAAAAAGTGGCTAATAGTAAAGGAATTCAACTTTCTGGTGGAGAAAGACGTCGTACAGAATTAGCCAGGGCTTTAGCGTCGGGAATTGAAGGACCGAAATTTTTATTTCTAGATGAACCATTTGCTGGAGTCGATCCCATAGCAGTTGCAGAAATTCAGCAAATTGTGGCACGACTGCGCGATCGCAATATGGGCATTCTGATCACAGATCACAATTTCCGTGAAACTCTTGCTATAACTGATCGAGGCTATATCATGCGCGAAGGGCAAATCCTTGCTTCTGGAGCTGCTGAGGAACTTTATAGCAATCCCCTCGTCCGACAATATTACTTGGGCGACAACTTCCAACTCTAAATTTGATTTGGTCGGATCTCTTGAGTTTTTACTAGTAAATATAAATTATTTATCATTCAGTTTTGACGATTGTAAAAGAACTTTTTCCCTCTTATCGCAGTTTTCACTCTTTATAGACTACAGCACTCGTGTAAGGGCAGGTTTTACATAATATTTAGATGTACCCAGATATCTAGATGAAACCCTTACCCACTACAAAACTGTGGTCTATACAACTGAAAATCGCTGTAAGTCTCAGTTAGTGTAATTAAATTGTGATACTAAGTATAATATAAATACTTAGCTATGTTGGGGTTGTGGATTCGGAAATATTCATAGCGTATGACGACAACGAAGAAGCTCAAGTCATCTTTCTACACTCTTAATTCGCTGCTACCTTTTTCAATCATGGATCGCTACCTAGCCAAGGAATTGCTACCAATATTTTTCTTTGGTGTTGGCGCTTTTTCTTCTCTTGGGGTAACAGTTGACGCTGTATTTGACTTGATCCGAAAGATTGTCGGCTCTGGGCTATCGATCAACATTGCCATAAATGTTTTTTTATTAAAACTGCCATACTTCATTGTTTTATCCTTTCCGATGTCCACGTTGCTGGCAACTTTGATGACATACAGTCGTCTTTCTAGTGACAGCGAACTGGTTGCTCTACGTGGCTGTGGAGTGAGTGTCTATCGTATGGTGCTGACTGGTGTGTTGTTAAGTTTTGCTGTTACAGGACTCACATTTGTGTTTAACGAGCAAGTTGTACCAGCAGCAAATTACCAAGCAAATACGACTCTGGAGAAAGCATTAAAGTCGGACAAGCCACCTGTTATGAAACAGGACAACTTCCTCTATCCGGAAACGCGGGAAGTAACGCTACCGGATGGTAGTACGCAAAGAATTTTGACACATTTATATTATGCTGACCAGTTTGATGGTAAGCAGTTTAAAGGGTTAACAATTATAGATCGTTCTCAGAAAAATTTGAATCAAATTATCGCCGCAGGAATAGGGGAATGGAATCCATCAAAAAACATCTGGGATATTTATAACGGCACGATCTATTTAATTGCTCCGGATGGTTCTTATCGCAACATTGTCAGGTTTCAACACCAACAACTCAAATTACCCCGCACCGCATTTACTCTGGCTCAAAAAACCCGCGACTCTGGTGATATGAATATTGTCCAAGCGATGGAACAGTTGGAAGTGATCCGCATGAGCGGTGATGAGCCAAAAATTCGTAAACTTGAAGTCAGAATTCAACAAAAATTTGCTATCCCATTTGTGAGTGTCGTTTTTGGCTTGGTCGGTTCAGCAATGGGAACTGTACCCCAGCGTACAGGGCGAGCTACGAGTTTTGGTATTAGTATTATAGTTATTTTTACTTACTATTTATTTTACTTTGTAACTGGTGCAATGGGAGAAGCTGGTATCCTTTCTCCCATTGTGTCAGCTTGGTCGGCTAACGTAGTTGGGTTGGGAATCGGTCTATTTTTATTAGTCCGGTTAGCACAAAGGTAAAAAGAGAATCCCCATAAATGAATACGCGGGGATTCTCTGTTTACTTTTCCAAAATCTCCAATTCCCTAATCTTCAAAATAGATGCGACATTCAGGAGAGTCTGGATTTGCTGTACAGTATTCTTCAAAGGACGCTTTGGCTGACACCATTGGCTCAGCTTTTTGATGGGCAGCTTGAGCCTGAACTTCTTCCACCTCATCCCAAGCCGCAGCACATTCATGAGAAACAGCACCGTGAACGGCACAAACACCACGAGCTTCCTCAATGGCTTTGTAAATTTTCTGCTCGAACACATGCACTAGCGGACTTTCCACAAAATCACTCTTTGTGAGGATGTCGGTAATGGAAATGATGCCTAGCAAATCGCCATGCATAACAGGTGCTCTGCGGATACTAGTATTAGCAAATAATCTTGCTACATGTTCTACGCTGAGCTTGGGATCGACGACAATGCAAGGCTTGGTCATAATTTCGTAAACCCTGATTTGCTTGGGGTCTTTACCATAAGCTGTTACTTTGTAGACAATATCTGTCTCGGTGATAATGCCATAGGCGTCATTTTCATGAGCGCGTTCCACAACTAAAGCTCGGAGTTTTTTGTCCTTCATCAGTTGCACCGCGATCGCGACAGTTGCCGAACCGCGAATGGTGACTACCTCCTTCGTCATGATATCTTCAGCTTTCATCATTAAGCCAACCTCCTATTGAATGGAGTTGATTTCTTGCCCAATCACAACTATGGTATCTGCTTACCCGAAAGGTTGGAGTTCGCTTTTTTCAAATCAGCTAACAATTTTTCTTAGGGTATGGCAGGTACCAAAAATGTCTCATAACTGCAAAGCTGAGTATTCTTCCTGGTTGACGAGAGCCTCGAAGGACTTTCAGACGGAGAAAGCGCCCAGTTAAAAGACGGGCAATTCCTTTGAGACGAGCCTGAAACCTGACAGCGAGAAACTTTAATTGTCCGCCTGATGGGGCAACAGCATAAAGGGGCATAAAGGCAAGTTTACCGTACAGAACATCAGCCCGATGAGTTCTACTTAAATTATTCTGATGGTGTTCTGGATTAGGTAACCCTCCATGTTCGCCATAGTTTCGCCAAGAAATATAGTTCTTTAGCTTTTTGTTCCGTAGAAACGAATCAATATTGGAATCCCAACTTGAGTAGGTTGTGGCTCCTTGTTTTTCTGTAATTTCTCTTGCTAAATCAAGTAAGTGGAAAGCGCCTAGCTTCGTTACAATATACGCGACTGTTGAAACTGAGAACCCTTCACCATAGCCATCAGAGCTAACGTTATACACCTGTGACGCGCAAGTGTAAAGCCAGCTCAGCCCAACATCACTTTGATTGAGATTAAAAGGTAGAGGAAGTCGCCCAAAACCAACCACGGGAACAAAATCGGCTTCAATAATCAGCGTCGGTTGAACTTCTTTTGTGGCTTTCTCCCAAGCGCATTGATGGTTCATCAGACAAAGATAACTCCGAGAAAAATTCTGAAATTCCGGTTTGGTTTTTTGTCTGAGGACTTCGCATGTAAAGCCTTCTCTACTCAAGACGGATTCAAGCGAAGAAGTGGATTCTTTATGAGCAATAATAAATACTCTGCCAATGCAGTCAACAAGGTGATGATTTCTGGTAGCCTCAATTTGAACGATCATTCGATTTGGGGTGCGCGAATTTTAGATTTTGGATTTACAAGAGCCGATGAATCACCGAAGCTTGTACAACTACGGAATAAACGGTCATATAAGTAAAAGTTTTTGCTCTTTGTACTAAGAGACTGATACAGCAGAATACATCCGTCAGGAGTTTGAAGTCAGGAGTCAGGAGTCAGGAGACGGGAGTCAGGAGTCAGAAGTCAGAAGTAAAAAGGTCTTCTAATCTGGCTTTTAGCTCTTAGTGTTGTAGTTCATTTACTTGCAATGTGCTGTAATTATCTTAGTATTCTCTAAGTTGTGAAGGTTACGACGATTAATAGTTAACAGTTAACTGATAAAGTAAGTAGTAGATTGTTGTAATAGTTCTTGGATGAAAGGGTCTCTCATGGATACAACGTTATACTTGTATTGGGAGCTACATTTATACAGTTCCCGAAAATCGGTGAAAAGTAACATTTTTACTTCAAAAAGTTATTAATTAATTTGACTGTACCTATTAACAAGAGAGCCAATACTGCTTGGATAAGCCGACAAAGACGCGTGCAGAACGCGACTCCAATGAATTGGGTGTGGGAAAATTATTATTCTCGTTGAATAAAATGTGTCTTGACGCGACATGTGGCGTCAAGACACGTAGGAGTGATTTCTCCCAACAACTTTTCAGCAAGCAGTAGTTCGTGAAAGTCTCAGGTTACTGTGACGCACACTATATAGATTTTTTGAACGGGAAGTTCGTTAAAAAGGTAGAAAAACTGTGTGGGATGAGTATGAAAAATCTAAAATAGATATTAAATTAAGGAAAAAGGACAATTTCATCAACAACTGTTCTTAAAGTCTGACTTTCAGTAAAGCATAGTGGGTTTGTTACCAGTGCTAAAACACGATTACATGCTAGTTTCCCAGAACCAACTGATTGATTCTGATGCTGTACTACAGTTGTTACTTTTTGTCGATGGACGCCCCAAGTCCAAACAACAGAAGCAGCAAATTCTCTCGTACTTAAAAGAATTACAGGCTGAGTACCAGTTTGAACTTCAAATTATTGATGTTGAGCAACAACCTTATTTAGCAGAACATTTTAAACTAATAGCAACACCTGCTTTAATTAAAATCCATCCCGAACCTAGACAGGTATTAGCTGGTAGTAATATTGTTGCTCAATTAAAAAACTGGTGGCCTCGTTGGCTATCTGCTGTAGACGCATACATAGAAATACAGAGTAGCTTGCACGAAGATGTTGAAGACAATAATCGGCTCAGTAAGTCTAAATCTTCCATTCGCTCAGTGGATGTTTCTACCGAACTTATAAAACTTTCGGATGAAGTTTTTCGGCTGAGACAGGAAAAAGAAAAACTCCAAGAACAACTCAAGTTTAAAGACAGAGCGATCGCCATGTTGGCTCACGATCTCCGTAATCCACTGACTTCCATTGGGATCGCTATGGAAACTCTACAATCCAACTACAATGTGGCGAAAGGTGAATTTTATCCGCGTCTGACACCTACCATAACGGTAAATTTATTCAAACAAGCTCGTAGCCAAACTAAGGTTATGGATCGAATGATCGCTGACCTGTTGCCGATGGGTCACGGTAGTGATAAGGAAATCCTGATTATACCGCAAAAAATGGAACTAGGCAAACTTTGTCTGGATCTACTGGAGGAATTGCGCGATCAATACACTGCCAAATCTCTTAATATAGAACAAGACATTCCTAACGATCTTCCCTGTGTTTATGGAGATCCAGAACGTATCCGTCAAGTGCTGGTGAACTTGTTAGACAATGCAATTAAATACACACCTAGTGGTGGAACTATCAGTATTTCTGGATTTCACCGCACTACCCAAAAAGTTCAATTCAGTATTAGCGATACAGGACCTGGTATTCCTGAAGAAAACCGCGAGCGTATTTTTGAGAATCACTTTCGCTTGAAACGCGATGAAGCTACACAAGGCTATGGTATTGGTCTGTGTTTATGTCAACGCGTCATCCGGGCACACTACGGTCAAATTTGGGTGGACTCTAACTCCAATAATGGAGCGTTATTCCACTTTACGTTGCCAGTTTATCCCAATTAGCTGTTAGCTAATCACACTTTCTTTTAAAGCTGCAATAATTTTCTTGTTGGCTTCAGGAAAAGTAAACTGCTCGAGTTCGTCTAGACTTACAGTACGAATTTCATCACATTCCAGTGGTTGTGGAATACCTGAAAGGTGGCGACAATGATGCACTATCAGAGTCACATGCAGGTGGGTATAGATGTGGTCAATGGTAATTAAATGCGATCCTACTTCAATCTCTATTCCCAGTTCTTCTTCTATCTCACGTTTGATACACTCTTCAACGGTTTCACCAAGCTCTATTTTGCCTCCAGGAAATTCCCACAAACCCCCCATTACTCCTTTCGGAGGACGGCGATCAATGAGAATTTCTCCTTTTTCGTTCCAAATGACGGCAACACCAATAATTTTATGTACTAGATGAGTTTCTTGCATGGGGGGCAGGGGAGGCAAAAAGAGCTTATCCTATGCAGTATTGAGGCAGAAGGTATTTAGGAGTGCTGTGCTGGGTTTCCCCAACACTTCCTAGGTATTGCTGTCGGTATTTTGTAGAGTTGCTTCAAAATTCATTCTCTGCTCGGCGTTCCGTAAAAAATAGCCACTCATCATTGCGTTCGCAAGAAGGCGACCGAAGTTTTCTCTACTCGTAGTAATGGTGAGATCAAAGTGTTCTCTTGGCAAGTTTCCCAACAAACCTATAATATTCCGTTCCATTACCTGAAAGACTTCGGGAGAAGTAGGTTTGGATAACTGGGTGACGATTTCCGGACTTAATGATTTAATGTACTGCCACAATACATTGCTGGGTTCTGACTCACCATTAAAAAATTCAGAGACACGATTTGATTGGTTACTCACTTTTCGCCTCCTTGATCACCAGATACACAATTTAAGTGACTTGAACCGAAACTCTATGTTTTGATTGCTCACTCCATGCACGAGTCACTCCTAACTCTATTCCTAACGCTATCTTAGCTGGCCAAATATTCATTAATATCAGCTTTAGACTTGCGGAGTTTGGCTAAGGCTTCTCGTTCTATCTGTCTTACTCTTTCGCGACTGATATTCATAATTTCACCTATTTTGGCAAGGGTGAGTGCTTGCCCATCAACTAAACCAAAGCGTAAAGAGATAATTTCCCTCTGCTGCTTTGTTAGTTCCCCCATTAAGCTCTCTAAATCATATGATAAGGAAGATTGTGTAACGTAATCTTCTGGGGAAACACCTGGATCTTCCAACATTTCTCCAAGTTCAGTATCGTAGTTATCACCCAAGCGCAAATCTAAGGATAAAGGCAAACGTGCTTTTTCCATGTACTCTCTCACCTGGCTTGTCGTCAATTCTAATTCTTGAGCTAATTCAGAAGCTGTAGGGGCACGTCCCAGTTTTTGGGATAGTTGGCGTTGTGCCTTTTTAATCTTGTTTAACTTCTCTATAATGTGAATAGGTAGGCGTATAGTTCGACCTTTTTCAGCTATAGCACGAGTAATTGCTTGACGAATCCACCAATAGGCATAAGTAGAAAACCGATAACCTTTAGTAGGATCGAATTTTTCTACGCCTCGTTGCATTCCAATGCTGCCTTCTTGAATCAAGTCAAGTAAATCGACGTTGCGCTTGATATATTTTTTAGCAATTGACACCACAAGCCGCAAATTGGCTTCTACCATCTTGCGTTTGGCAATCTCTCCATTAGCGATCGCTCTAGTTAACTCATCTGGTTCTAGGTTTGTCGCTTTCGCCCATTCTTCTAAAGTTGGTTGACAACCTAATTGCATTGCCAGTGACTCCTGCTGTTGCTGCAAGACAGTTGCGCGTTGCACTTGTTTCCCATAAAAAATTTCTTCCTCGTGGGTTAATAGTGGCACGCGACCAATTTCACGCAGGTAATTCCGCACGAGGTCCGTAGCTGTCTGAGCGGTCTTCATGGTACTACTCTTTAATAATGTTAAGTTTAATAA
>JAQYWN010000311.1 GCA_029379265.1 Rhizonema sp. NSF051 | reverse complement strand
AACATAAAATTACTTTGTACTTTTTAGTAAGTGTCCTAACTTTAGTTTAGTCTACGACTCAAGATATTTTTCCCAGTTAAATGAAAAATTTGGCAAAACGCTCTCGTAACGAAGAATGAATTGCGTCACACTGAAACGATATCAACGACTCGCTGGATTAATAAACCTTGAGACAAATGGCGTATCGATTATAAATCATGTGTGCCGCTCGTTGACGGATAAATGCTTACTGTGCAATTCCAAGTACATATTCACCTTCATTCACTGCCTGATTGCTTGAGATGTCATAAACTAATCCATCTAGTTCAGCACAGACGTCAATAACAGTTGGTAATTGACATTCTTTATTAAAACTTAGAATTTGATAAAGCCGTTCTCCTGCCTTGACTGAATTTCCCAAATCAACTCTGTCTTGAATCATGCCACCGATTGGGGCATAATATTTTTTTACCTGACTTCTACTTTTAAAAGTCATTCTATGGTATTTTTCCTCATCTACGGGAAACCCAGGTATTCGCAATACTCCTTTCCTGACTAAATAATTTTTTACTCCCAAAATACCTTTGGCTACTGTTGTGGGATTTATCTGCATTCCTGTACCAAGTTCGAGTGTCCAAGCTTCTACATCAAACCTAATTTCTCTACCAAGTTGGTGAAAATGATTTTCCAGAGCTAACCAGGGTTTAATAAACGCTTCATCAAACGCATCTCCGTCATAAGTATCAAGTAATATTCCCGTATTGAGAAGGAAGTATTTGGCGCTGTCTTCTCTATTTTTAAAGTAATAAAGGTAGTTTATGCCTTGATTGGTAGCAGTGTGCAAGTCAATTAAGTAGTCGGCATCTAAAGTGAGAGATTGTAATTTATAGCGAAAACGCTCGGTGTATGGTACACCACTAGGAGAGTTAATTTTTTCAGAAATTTTAGTAAATTTTTCTTTGATTTTATCCTGGTAATTTTTTCTGATAACCTCTATGTCAAGATTGATTTGAGATTTGGCAAAGTCGAGCAAATCGTCAGCTTCTTTTTCATAATCCCAAAAGATCCGATTCCAATCTTTTGCTTCATAAACACAGTAACGTCCTGAAGAAAAAATATGAGAACGTTCATTGGTTCCCATAGGGTTACAAACAGGCACTAGCCAGATTTCTCCCAATAAATCAGTATCATTCAATACTAGTAAGAACTCTATTAATTGGTGAATCACAGCGTTACCAGCTATCTCTGCACCGTGTAAGTTAGATTGAATGTAAACTTTTTTACCTTTACGAGCGCCGCTAAATTTGTAAACCTGGAGACAGAGGCGATCGCCTGAAGTCATGTGGCGAAGTGGAACCGTAGATATATCAGGAATCATGATTGTTTCGGTAGTGCAATTTCACGATTCTCTCATAAACAACGAGGGGGCGGTATTTGTAGACTGATGCAATTTTATACTACATTATTTTACTGCATAAGTCCTATGGTATCTGGTTTTTTTTAGAACTTAAAGGGAAAAGTCAAAGTGCTACCTGTTATAAATGGAAGAAACACCCACTCCCCGATGTTAAAAGAAATAATCAGGCTTTCAACAACTAGTTCTTAGGAGGGCGTTGATGTCGGAAATATTTGCCACAACTGGAACGATCGCCGCGATCGCGACAGCTATCGTCCCCCAACAAGGAAGCGTCGGGATTGTGCGCCTATCCGGAGCGTCGGCAATGCACATCGCCCAAACTCTTTTTCATGCACCTGGGCATCAGGTTTGGGAAAGTCACCGCATCCTCTACGGTTACATCCGCCATCCCCAAACACAACAATTGGTAGATGAAGCACTGTTGCTGATAATGAAAGCACCTCGTTCTTACACCCGTGAAGATGTGATAGAGTTTCATTGCCACGGTGGAATTATGGCCGTACAGCAGGTGTTGCAACTGTGTCTGGAAAATAATGCCAGACTTGCCCAACCAGGAGAATTTACCCTCCGCGCCTTTTTGAATGGACGACTGGATTTGACTCAGGCAGAAAGTATTGCCGATTTGGTGGGAGCGCGATCGCCTCAAGCGGCACTTGCGGCACTTGCAGGTTTACAGGGAAAGTTAGCTTATCCGATTCATCAGTTACGCGCCAACTGTTTGGATATTTTGGCGGAAATAGAAGCTAGAATTGATTTTGAGGAAGACTTACCACCCTTGGATTATAAAGCAATTGTATCAGAAATCGCCAGAATCGCAACAGAAATCACAAAGCTACTCGCTACTGCCGATAAAGGTGAACTGCTGCGTTCGGGGTTGAAAGTGGCGATTGTTGGACGTCCGAATGTGGGGAAATCGAGTTTGTTGAACGCTTGGAGTCGGAGCGATCGCGCCATTGTCACTCCCCTACCAGGAACAACCCGCGATGTCGTGGAATCACAGCTTGTAGTTGGTGGTATTCCCGTACAGGTGCTGGATACCGCAGGTATTCGGGAAACAGTTGATCAAGTGGAAAAAATTGGAGTTGAGCGATCGCGTCGTGCGGCAAATGCTGCTGACTTAGTACTGCTCACAATTGACGCTACAGCAAGTTGGACGGCAGCAGATCAAGAAATCTACGAACAGGTGCAACACCGTCCATTAATTTTAGTGATTAACAAAATCGACTTAGCATCGCCCGAAGGAATGCAGTATCCAACAGAGATTCAACAGGTTGTCCAAACAGTAGCTGCCCAAAATCAAGGTATTGAAGCTTTAGAAGCAGCGATTTTAGAGACAGTACAAGCAGGTATTGTCCAAGCAGCAGACTTAGATTTAGCAATTAACCAACGACAAGCAGCAGCGTTGGTAAAAGCAAAAACCTCCTTAGAACAAGTACAAGCTACAATCACCCAGCAGTTCCCCCTTGATTTCTGGACAATTGACTTACGAGGTGCAGTTCACGCTTTAGGAGAAATTACTGGTGAAGAAGTTACAGAATCTGTACTAGATAGAATTTTTAGCAAATTCTGTATTGGGAAATAATATCAGATCCGATAATGAATTCCAACAAATCAAAACAAAAAATCCTCTTTAACTACATTAATCTCCTGCGCTGTAGGCTTATGACTTGATTTGGGAAACAGTGAAAAGCCATTCGACAAACAGCAAGATGAGCGTTAGTCCCGAAACTGCTTGTGCGATCACATCAGTCGTTTGGTGAGAAGTCAGCACAGTAAAGATGAACGAAAAAAGTGTCACGGCAATGATCAACCAAGGTGCGATTGCACTCAGTTTCTGTCTCCAAGCGGATTGTTCACGGAGTCTATTCTGACTATTGAGAATGCTTTGATGCCAAAATCGAAAGGTACTGAGTACCGCAAAAAGGTACAATAGTCCTGCGTTGACGAGCAGAGTTTTTTTAAGGCTTGGAGTCGAGTCAGGTTGCTGAAAAGCGATCGCGGTGAAACAAATTCCTGCCGCTAGATACAGTAGCGTAAACACAGTAAAGCGTCTCATAGCTATGTTCCGAAGTGAGAATTGATTTGAGAATTATAGTCGCCCCCCCTGAAATAGGTGTGAGTGAACTCAACTTATGCACAATAGGTTAGGTGCTTAACTTGATATCTTTTCTACAAGACTACCAAAAGCACTCTTGTCGATTAAGCCATTTTCTACAAGTATTCGGCGTACAGCTACCAAATGTACAACATCGACATACGCCTTTTTTTCATCCCCAGGTAAAACTATCAACGCTCCAAATGATGGATACTGAACTAGAAATTTCTGGCAAGTTATCTTGCCACTCCCGGAAAAAAAGCTCATCATGAACTAGCTGAAGTCCAAATTTTGTACTTAAGTCATGCAGGGTGACGTTTCTTGCTTGGATTGTTTGAAGCATTATTAATACACTGTTATACTTATTTCAATTTTGGATGAGCAGATAATTTAGCGCAACAGGTAAGGTGCTGATATGCCTGTGCGGATTAGCACACACCGGAACTCGGAGCCAATCGACCTGAACCTTGCAAAACAGTCAGATCACATCGCATGGATAGCTGCTCAGAGGCGTGAGATACTTTAATGATGAGTGATTTGACGGTCATGGTATTATTTGTAAAGAATAATACCTATAATGTGCATAACGCACCTTACTTCATCACTTAACCGAATGTCTTTTGTCGATGAAATTAATCATAATAATGTATTAATTGTCGGCGCAAGCCAAGGTATTGGTCTTGGTTTTGTGCAACTTTTACTTCAAGATGACAGAATTGCCAAGACATACGCGACATACCGTCAATTGGAGTCGGCTTCTGAGTTAAGAGCTCTTAAAGACAAATATCCTGAACGATTAATTTGTCTTTCAATGGATATCACTGACGAGTTGCAGATTGTTGAATGTGTTCAGCAGATACGTACTGAGGTTAACAAACTGCACTTGGTTGTCAACTGTGTGGGTTTACTACATGAAGGTTCTGTGCAACCTGAAAAAAGTTTAAGACAAATCGATCCAGAACGTTTGCTGCGGTACTTTCAGGTTAACAGTATTGGGTCTGTCTTGCTTGCCAAACATTTATTATCTTTATTTAAGCATAGCGACCGCAGCGTTTTTGTCAGTATTTCTGCGAAGGTTGGTAGTATTGGTGATAACCAATTAGGCGGATGGTATGGTTACCGTGCTTCCAAAGCTGCACTTAATATGTTTATGCGAAATGTGGCGATCGAGTATGGCAGAACTTGCCCCAAAACTTTAGTCGTTATGTTACACCCAGGTACCACCGATACACGCCTATCCCGTCCATATCAAGGAAATGTACCTGCTGAAAAATTATTCTCTGTAGAACGTACTGTTACCCAATTGCTAGCTGTCATTGAACAGCTTCAAGACGGTGATAGTGGACAGTTTTTCTCCTGGGATGGTAGCCGATTACCTTGGTAGAATCGATTCAGTTCGGCGAAAGCGTTGATTGAGATAGGTGCGCCGTATGCCAACGAGCTTATAGCTCGTGGTGTTGGCTCAACCTGAATTTGTTTATGATGATGAATATTACAATTGCTCTTATTTCAATCAAAATGAGGATAAGTAAAAATAAACCCTACTAGTAACTTTTATGACCCAAACCCAACCGCTACAAAAACTCTATTCGTTCGATGAATTTATAGAATGGTATCCAGAAAATTCAACACTGCGCTACGAACTACATAACGGAGCAATAGTCGAGATGCCACCACCAACTGGCGACCATGAAGATGTTTTAGGTTTTTTAAGCAAAAAAATTACAATCGAATTTGAGCGGTGCGAATTACCTTACACCATCCCAAAAACAGGATTAGTCAAAACACCCAATGGCGAATCAGCCTACATACCTGATGTATTAGTATTAAATCGTGACAATTTAACGGTTGAACCCTTGTGGAAAAAAGAATCCACCGTTATTTACCCCGAAACTGTAGCGTTACTAATCGAAGTCGTTTCAACGAATTGGCAGGATGATTACTATAACAAATTTGGAAACTATGAAAAAATGGGCATCCCCGAATACTGGATTATAGATTATAAAGGGTTAGGCGGGCGCAAGTTTATCGGCAATCCCAAACAACCAACGATTTTTGTATGTGAATTAATCGATGCTGAATATCAAATGACATCATTTAGAGGTACTGACCGCATCATATCGCCTACTTTGCCGCAGTTGAATCTAACCGCTCAACAAATATTTGACTCAGTTATTTAATTAAAATCCCCATCCCACTATCCCAGATTTTTCACTCTTGCCGAGAAATCTGGGGATCGTCAACTTCAGGGTGGCGAAATACTTCAGTAACTAGTTAGCTTGATTAGCGTACCCACTTACTTAAATGTTTCCTCGCTTTACTGAAACACAATAGCTCAAGCTACAATGAGACGAAACTCCAAACTACCACCAAGAGTGTTAATACCTGTAAGATGGACATTCAAAGGGTTTTACGTGACAGACGAATTATTCACTCCGATGCAGAGATTATGAGTGGAACTCCAGTCTTTGTTGGCACGCGAGTTCCATTGCAAACCTTTTTTGACTACCTCGAAGGTGAAGCAGGCTTAGCCGAATTTCTAGAAGATTTCCCACACTTGCAGGCGCAGGTATTGCTAGTTTTGGAAAAGATTTTTGAAATTGGTATTACTCGCTTCCCGGCGTCAGATTACCTATTTTCTTTTTAATTCTCTTGGCGTCTTGGCGGTTCACCATCTTAGGTAATCTTGTACCGGGAAGGGAGTATTATGCGTCCCCTGCCACTAAACCCCACAGCACATCGATCCCTTTCCCTACATATTTTAAATTCTGATGCTGGGAAATCCATCGGGCGACAGCATCAGTAACATCACTGGAGTTTTTGCCCAACTTGCCCAAAGCATCAGCAGCACTGGAAGGCACAAGATAATCCTCATCCTGAAGTCGGGACAGCAGTGCTTCGACAACCTGTGGTGAGGCGTTGCCCAACTTGCCCAAAGCATCAGTAGCAAGGGAACGCACACGATAATCCTCATCCTGAAGTCGGGACAGCAATGCTTCGACAACCTGTGGTGAGGCGTTACCCAACTTGCCCAAAGCATCAGCAGCACTGGAAGGCACAAGATAATCCTCATCCTGAAGTCGGGACAGCAGTGCTTCGACAACCTGTGGTGAGGCGTTGCCCAACTTGCCCAAAGCATCAGTAGCAAGGGAACGCACACGATAATCCTCATCCTGAAGTCGGGACAGCAGTGCTTCGACAACCTGTGGTGAGGCGTTGCCCAACTTGCCCAAAGCATCAGTAGCAAGGGAACGCACACGATAATCCTCATCCTGAAGTCGGGACAGCAGTGCTTCGACAACCTGTGGTGAGGTGTTGCCCAAGTTGCCCAAAGCCTCAGCAGCACGGTCACGCACGCGATAATCCTCATCCTGGAGTTGGGACAGCAGTGCTTCGACAACCTGTGGTGAGGTGTTGCCCAACTTGCCCAAAGCATCAGCAGCACCGTAACGCAAACGAGAATTCTCATCCTGAAGTCGGGACAGCAGTGCTTCGACAACCTGTGGTGAGGCGTTACCCAACTTGCCCAAAGCCTCAGCAGCACGGTCACGCACGCGATAATCCTCATCCTGGAGTTGGGACAGCAGTGCTTCGACAACCTGTGGTGAGGTGTTGCCCAACTTGCCCAAAGCATCAGCAGCACCGTAACGCACAAGAGAATCCTCATCCTGAAGTCGGGACAGCAGTGCTTCGACAACCTGTGGTGAGGCGTTGCCCAACTTGCCCAAAGCATCAGCAGCAAGGAAACGCACATCAGAATCCTCATCCTGAAGTCGGGACAGCAGTGCTTCAACAACCTGTGGTGAGGCGTTGCCCAACTTGCCCAAAGCATTAGCAGCACGGGAAAGCACATCAGAATCCTCATCCTGAAGTTGGGACAGCAACTCTGCGATCGCCCTCTCTTTTTCCCCTAATGCTGCCCGATATTCTTGCAGTCGCACTTTATCTATCCGATCTGCGGATTCTTGCAACAAATTTAGTGCTTGTTTTTGAAATCTGGTTTCATTCAGACTGCAAAGAGTTTGAAAAACCTGAGATTTAATGCTGGAACCTACCAGATCGTCATCACTAATTTCCAGTTCAACTAATCGATCCAAAATCTCTTTAATCAGACTGTCGTCAGATAATTCTAAATCTTCTGCTAAACAACTGCCTGCAAAGAAAAGGTTGCGGTGTAGCCATTCTTCATAAGGAGTGTCTTGTTTGAGAATTTCCTCAATAACCTTTTTGGGGTGACTGCGTTTTTGCTGAGCGATTAAAAGCAGCAAAACCTCTCGCCAGTGAGAATTGTGTAGGTATTCTCGAATATGCTTCAACACCTCATCAAAGTCGTCTATCTGGCGATCGCGTATTTCTTGAGCCGTCAGGTATTCTTGAAATGTCTTATGCACAAAGGCATATTTGTCCTGCCCTTGTTCATTCAATAAACCACTGCGCTCTCTAATATGGTCAACAAATCTTTTAGCTTCACCTTTTAGGTGATGTTTCTGAAGTCGTTTTTGTTCAGCAATTTCACCAATATATTGGCTTAATTGCGTAATCAACTCATCTTTCTCTATCAGCGTATCACCATCTTTCTCGTCCGTCGCCCCCTGAGTATGAATCCAATAAGCTAGGCGTTGCATCAATACTGCTATAGCAATCCTAAATCATTTGTAAAAAATAACAGTTGTTGATACTCTGAAGAAATTCAGGTGAAGGCGCAGAAAAAATCAATGAATCAGCCCGAAAATTGTAGTAAATACACATAAGCGTGTGGAGTGCCGACGGGGATCTGGGAAACGCTTCGCTTTCAGCCGTCGCTCAACCTCTGCCCTGGAAAGTGGGTTCTAGGTGTTGCAATAAAGGTGATCGCTCTTAGCAGAAGTCGCCGCGTCTGAATTCCCAGATCCCCTTAATTGTAAAAAGTATTTGGAATTTTACTAGAAAAATCCGTGCAGGAGTTGTGAAAAAAATGAACCATACATAAATACTTTGGGAAAATCAAAAACTTGATGATTAGTAACGAGTTCAAATAATCTCTTGACCTGAGGAAATGATTTACACAAATGGTAAAACTCTCGAATAAAGTTTTTAGCATACAACCAGATGTCCTCTACAGGAT
>JAQYWN010000310.1 GCA_029379265.1 Rhizonema sp. NSF051 | reverse complement strand
CTACAATTTTTTGTAACAATCAAATTACTACCTGTATTTTAATTTTGCCGATCCACCAGTTCTTTGACACTGGGTGGAGTTCTCTCACAATCTGAGTTGGGGATTTCAATTTCAAAAATGAGGCACCTTTACATCCATAGCTCTCACTTTACCACCATGTACCTATTTTCTACGGTAACCTTTGCGAACCCTGTGAACGGTTACGAAATATGCTCCTTTTCTCGAACTATTGAAAATCCAAAACCCTCAAGCACCTTAATTACCTTTGATTTTGGGGCATCAACAGGAAACCTCGCCATTATACGCTTGCCTCTGCCACAAATGCTTCGAGTATTGAAGATTCAGATTCTAGTACCGATTCTCCAAAAGTTTCGACATGAAACAAAATAGCAGATCGTACATCATTTAGAGCTTCCTCGTAGGTGTCGCCTTCACCAACTACAACTCCCTGAATACCTAGTGGATACGCAACATAGCCGTCTGAATGCTTTTCCACAATAATTTTGATATTTTTCACAGTTACTTCTCCTAAATTACTTTACACAGTTGATAGTTGACAAATACCTTTATATTAGAGGATGTTTGAAAAGTTAGCAGTTACGTAAAAAAAGCTCTCAAAAGCGCAGCAATGGTGTCTCATATCAAATCCGCTTGATCTGAGTGATCAAAAAGCCGCAGAAACCCGGAGGGAACATAAAAACAGGGAGGAGAAATCATACCGATACAAACGGATTTGATATCAACTACTATTTAAAACTGTCACGTTAGCAGTTTTAAATAGTAGCTAGTCCATTGATTTATAACACTTGACCACCGCCAGTTCTGAGCTTTTTCTCGAGAGGCAATAGACATTTTCTCTGCTAAGTCCCCATTTACGGCTAATTCGTCTAGGTACTTTGCGATGTGATTAGTGATAAATTCTTGATTTTTAGGTTCAATTAAGTAGCCTGTTACACCGTGTTCGACAAGAAGTTGCGGTCCTCCCCAATCGAGACAAATTGCGGGGAGTCCTAATGCCATGGCCTCTTGAACAACAATGCCATTAGAATCCTCTATGCTGGGAAGGATAAATCCCCGAAAGTTTTTCAGGGAATCGAGGAGTTCGTCATGATGAGTATACCAACCTAAGAAGTTCACGCGATCTTCAACGCCAAGCTCTTTAGCGAGAGCTTGGCAATGTTCCAACTCAGGTCCTTTACCAACAATATCTAACGAAATTTGATTTTTTGTCTTTACTAAGCTTTCGATAATGAGAAATGTACATTTATGAAATACTAATCGCCCGAAGTGAATAAATTTGAAGTTTTCTCCCTTATGTTCAACTCTAGGTCGGTTGAGAATCTCGTCTTGTATACCACAGTCCAAGCTGTCTATCATTTTCTCAGGTCGTGCCCCTGCCGCAATCATCGAATTTTTCGTTCGAGCTCCACCTGCGATGAAAAGCAAATCAGCTTTAGCTGCTGCGCGAAAGAAGAGGCTGTTAAATTTTTGAAATGGGATATGGAATATACGTCTAAGCTTAGTCTTGAAAGTTTCTTTCGCTCTAAATATTTCGGGATAGTAGATGTTTCCATTGATAGGCCCGAAAACGTTATAGAAATTTTTAGAGATTGTTCGAGGGATTACCGGGGAGTTTGGCTCTGTCTGGTGAATAATCACCTTGCTGGGATCTAACTTATTTTTCCTAACATAATCTTCAGCGATCGCAATGGCTTTTTGAGAAAACCAAGCATCAACCAACCACTGAAAAACTAAGGATTTCCATAGGAAAATTGTTACCCAATCATCCTTGACGAATAGCACATCCTCTAGCTTCAAATGCCGACGAATCTCGATCTCGTTGCGCTCATGAGTTATTTGAATGGTATTCGGGTGAATCCGCTTAAGCTGCTGAGAAATCTGGAGTGCTTTCATCGCTTCTCCTCCCATTTGTTCAGAAACATTTGGAGCTATCAAGAAGATGGTTACTTGATCAGAAATCGTTCTTCTTTGTGGAAATGATAAAGAGTAGATGCACATAGTTCTTAACATTTGAGATGAATTGAGAACACCCAAAGACAATCGGTTTTAGGATACACAGGAAGTTGTAACCCACATTCTGCACTCAATAGTGTCACAAACTATAAGATGTGGGCAACTGAAGTCAATAGCAGTGCAGAGGTATCAAAAAGCGATAACAATGAAGAGGTGCGATGCCCTTGGTCACATCTGCCGTCAGTATTTCTGCAAACATGAATTAGCAGGAGACTGATATCATGTTCTGTTGAACACTTATAATAATATTTGTAGTTGCGCTTTAGCGCTCTTAAAAGTTGGAGAGCGCTAAAGCGCACGGACAGATTCTTTCGGAGGGAAACCCTCGGACGAACTGTCCTCAACTACGAACCTATCTTTTATTTATAACTCATTTACCGAACATGATATGAAGATAAGTCACACCCATCGCCTTTTAAGCGATGGGTTTTAGGCTAAATGCACAAAGGTAATATTAGGCAAACACCTCGTTCGTAAAACTACCATGCAAGCCATAGGGAACATGATGCTTTAGATGCAAACGTGCTACTGGTTTCTGACTAAAATCATTGGCATCCAAAATCACTACATCTGAACGATGGTGTTCAGAGTTGTATACCAAAGCCAGCACCCAACCATCGTCTTCCTTTTCTGAACCTGGGCGAGGGACAAAAACTGGTTCACTGACAAAACCTCGCGGGGCTGCACTGCAAACTTGTCGTTCTCCCGATTCTAAATCGACTTTCATAAATGCTTGCAAAGGAGAGTTACCAGTCTGTGCATGAGCAGCACCCATATATAAGTACCGATAGGATCGTCCCACATAATTGGGATGCACGGCTGGAAATTCACAACAATGGTCAACAGTCAACTCCCCATGGACAGTTTTTTCTTTTATATTGAGATGGAACCGCCAAAGATGTCCGGGTTTAAGGGCATCAAAATCTACTTCCAGAAAATCACTTCCTGATTCTACTTCTGGAAAAGATTCGTAGCAAATAGAATCAACCATAATCTCATCTCCCACCTCAAAAGCATTGGCATGGTGGAAGACAAAACCCGATTGGGTTTCTAGAATTTGTACTCCTCTTGAGTTCCTCCTATCTTGCTCTCTTGATTGGGGTGGGGTACGAGGAATAACGATGATACGAGTAGGTTGATTTGGCTGAAACTTTACACATTCTCCAGCACCACGTAATCCCACAGCAAAAGGTATGGGGTTGAAGGCAATGGAATTTTGGAAGAATATGCAGTAATTAGGGGTAATGGCAAAGTCATGGATGAAGGCAAAACCTGGAACATTGTGAGCGTACTTCCGTAATACTTTACCTGTCAGATCAAGCTCGAAAATAGTAATTGTACTCGATAGTCCTGGCTTGATGGAAAAGTTGACCATGCAAGGAGCGCCGTCATCCGCAGCACAACTAGGATCGAAGCGTGGATGTGCTGCAAAAGCTTCCCCTTCTGACAAAACACCGTTAAAGTGTTCTTTTCCCAAAGTTTCCAACGTGTATGGATCGAGGCGATAAGGCTCAGCCGCTTCCCACAGTGCTAGCAGTTTACCACCTAAATAAATAACATTGGTGTTAGCAATATTTTTCAATTTAAAGTCGAAGGCATTATTCCACCAACCCCCTGGTTTTTGTGTACCGAAAACACCGCGATAAAGAATTTTGCCAGCTTTTTGTTCTTCTAGATAAGCGGCGGTACGGATAAAACGGTTGCGGAAATGGGCACGACCATTAGAAAAGGTTATGCGGCTAATCATACCATCTCCATCAAAGGGATGATGAATTCTTTGCCCATTTATATCCAGTAAACCAGGGCCATTTCTAAACAATGTACCCTGTAGTTCTGGAGGAATTTGTCCTTCTACACTATCAATCCAATAATCAAACTCCTGCTTTAAGGATTCATATCCTGTTCGCCAATCTCCACGAGTGTAGGACGTTTCTGGAACTGTAGAGGCGCGTTCGTAAAGTTGAAAACTCTGCATACCAACTGTCTGTAAATTTTGCTGATTGCTAATTGCTGATTGCTAATTTCCCATCTTGTTCTGATGCTGCTGGAAATGTTGGTGTCTGGTTTTGGGAGTCTGTCGTAGTAAGCCAGTTAAGAAATAGCAGCGGTAATAGTTTGCTCAGGTTCGTAATGATCACCAACAGCCACATGGCATTAAAGTTAGTTTCCGTAATTCCTAACCAATGCATCAGCACTGCTCCTAGTTCGTAGGAAATCAATCCTCCCAAGTTCCGCACTGACATTATGAGGGCAAACAACGTTGCTTCCACTCCTGGAGGACAAAGCCTTGCCGCAAGAACCAACACGGGCATGTAAGCAACTTCCCCCATGACAGTGAGAATAAGACTATCACCGATACTAAACCAATGGTCATCTATACCAAGAGTCCGATTTATGTGAGTGACTAACACCAACATTGTCATGCCCAACACAGCTGAGATCACAGCGCTCCAGCCAAAAATCAACCGAAAGGAAACACTTTTGAGGAAACGTTGAAAAATCCAAACACCTATTAAAGAGGCAAAACTTGTCACCAAACGCACTCGTCCCAAAAATTCTGGTTCAAAATGCAGTTCATTTGTTGTGAAGAAGAAAAACGCTGATTCTGCAGTCGGGGTGGCAAGCCACACAAAGAGAAATGCTGTCGGTAACCAAATTGATTTCTGAGTAACGGCTTTACGTAGTTGCCCCATTTGATACTTCACCGTTTGAAAGCGCTTTAAGCTACTTTCAGCGGTTTTATCTACTGGTGATTCAGGAATCAGCCAAGCCACTGCTGAGATTATCAAAGGGAATAAAGCAGTCAGCCAAAAGACAGTGCGGGTGGTGAAATGCTCTAAAAGTACACCGCTCAGGTAAGCAGTGATCAACCCTCCAAAGGCTACAGCACCCCAACAAAGTGATTGGAGAGAACCTGCTTTAGCTTGAGATTCTCCTCTTGCGCGTTCAACAACCAGTGAGTCAACAATCACATCACTAACAGCAACGGAAAGAGAAGTAAGTCCAATCGCCAATGCGGCTGTTGAAGGTGTATGGACTATTGTTGCCAGACTTACCCAGGAAATTGCTCCCAATATCCCAGACAAAATCAAGTATGGACGTCGTCGGTAGCCAAATATAGGCAAGCCATCAGAAATGAATCCAAACAGTGGCTTGATCGTCCAAGGTAGAACGCCTATCCCAACGAATACTGCAACTTGAGCCGGAGTCAGCCCCAGTTCATCTTTTAGGAAAAAGCTAACTGCTAAACGTGCTAATCCTACAATTCCTTGGACAAAGTAGACAATAAGGATTGCTATTAAATCGGTTGTGGGTTCATTCCCAAAAAATATTTTTTCTTTTACAAAGTTTTTGACCTTGGACAAGCTGGAGGTGGATATCAGCATTAATAAACAATCTTTAAGTTTTATGGACTTTTATACATTTATCTATCATACCCATTTTTAGCGATCAAGGGTATGTGGTATGCGATCGCTCGTTTCTTTTAATATTGACTTAACGCTACCACTGCATTTTGACCTCCAAATCCAAAACTAAAACATAATGCGTGTTGGATTTGACTTTCTCGGGCTGTCTTCACTAAATTCAAATCAAATTCTGGTTGCTTTAATCCTACGCAAGGTGGTAATATTTGATGCTTTAATGCCATGAGACTAAAGGCTATACCTAAAGCTCCTGATGCTCCAAGTGTATGACCTGTAGCCCCTTTGGTAGAACTGACTGCAACTGGTTGGGAAAATAATCTTTGAATTACTGAACTCTCTACACGGTCATTTTGAAGAGTGCCCGTACCATGAGCGTGAATGTAGTCAATATCACTCTTGTTGAGACTGCTGTGCAAGAGACATTGTTTTATTGCGGCGATCGCACTTCTTCCCTCAGGTTCTATTGATGAAACATGATATGCGTCTGCTGTCAAGCCACAACCAAGAATTTGACCGTACACCTTTGCCTGACGCTTTTTTGCCGATTCTGCTGATTCCAAAACAAATACAGCAGCACCTTCTCCCAACACCAAGCCTTCCCGTTGCCTGTCAAAAGGATAAGCCCCTGTTTTCGCTAATGCTCCCATCTGCTGAAAGCCAGTGATCGACAGAGGTGTAATCGGTGCTTCTACTGCTCCGGCGATCACTTGTTGGCATTGCCCACTTTGCACGAGTAACGCAGCTTGAGCGATCGCCCAAATTCCCGTCGCACAAGCCGCCATCGGCGCTAAAACCACCCCAGTCGCACCAATTTGTCGAGCAGCTGCGATCGCGTTCATGTGCGGTAAATTATCTAGCCACGCGATCGGCGAGTATCCCGAGAGGGGGGGATCGGGATACTCCGTGAGTTTTCCCACACTCTCCCTGTCTTCCTCTGTTTCACTCCTCGAATAGATTTGCCGTGCCATCTTCTCCCACGTTGCCTGATGACTGCGACTCGATCCAATAACCACTCCGCAGTTTGGCAAAGGAGGAACTAAACCCGCGTCTCTCAAAACAGATGAAACAACCTGTTGAGTTAACGTTCTCACGTGTGTTGGTTGAAACCCAATCAAAGAAAGAGGAAGTAGTCCTAGTTCTGGGAACGGTTGATGCAACTTAATTCCAGAGTAACTTGCTATTAATTGTTGCCAGATCTCTTCTACGCTTGCACCCAAAGAGCAAACTAAACCAATACCAGTGACAACAACTGCAACCAAATTTTAATTTAGGGAGTTGGGATATGCCATTTGCCTGTGGGAGTTCCCCGTGAATCAAAATGGCATTGGGGAGTTGGTAATGGGTAGCGGAGCGTAAAAAATTACTCTTCCCTCCTATCCCATATTCCTCACTCCCTATTTTTTATTTTCCGCCGTTTTTCAAATATTCCAAACCTTTTGTGACTTTCGCAGAGTCAATGCGATCGCCTTGTTGAATCTTATTAACGACATCCATTCCGCTTGTGACATTGCCAAACACAGCATAGTCGCCATCGAGGAATTTAAGATCGGCTAAAGCAAAGTAGAACTGAGAGGAAGCTGAAGAAGGCATTTGCGATCGCGCCATCGCTACTGCACCCAACTTATGCTGTAAGACTGGCGGCTCTGTAATACCTGCTTCTTTGAAAGTCTTATCGTAAATTGGATTTTGTGACCCTTTTGACTTAATTTCTAAAGGTATATAGCGAGCACGTCCCGTTTTTGGATCAGTAAAACTGCCTGTTCCTGCAGCACCGGCAAACTTAGGATCTTTAGTTTGAGGATCGCCACCTTGAACCACAAACGGTTCCGGTTGACGTATAACTCTATGGAAAACTAAACCGTCGTAGACGCCACGATGGACTAAATCTACAAAGTTGCCAGCAGTGATTGGTGCATCAACACCGTCTACTTCAATGGTAATTGGTGAACCTTTTACGGTCATCACCACAGTCGCCTTGCCTTCGAGCCTAGGTAAATCTTGCATTCCAGTTTCGCTTCTGTCTTCAGATACAAATGTTTTCTCTGTGAGTGCTTGTGTGTTTGCCTCAGTCGTTGTGGATGCTGATGAAGAGTTAGCGGTGACCTGATTTGTTGAACAGCCACCCAACATCAACACACTAACAATCAAAAGAGTAACGACAAATCGTGAAATTTTTAACTGCATTGTTCAGTTACATACCCAGAAGAAATTTCAGGTTAGTTAGATCTTTAATTGTATATTAGGGAACAATTCAAAATCCAAAATCCTTTATCAGCATTTAGCCATCAGTACTCCACTGTCAGCATCTGACTTAAATATACTTGCTGTTAGCTGACGGCACTGTAGGCGCTCATGCTTACAGTCCTTCTAATGGTACTCCCAAAAAGCGAGCCAACTCTGCTGCTTGAGTTTCCAAATCTTTTAAGGACATTGGTTCACCTACGCGTGTGAGAGGAATGTCTCTACGACCTTTAGCACGCAGGGAAATTGCCCGCTTCGGATTCAAACCTCCTCTAATTTCCACACGGATCGATTGCACGTCTTTTACCGGAAAGATAAGTTCTATACGACGGTTTTTGCCAGGAAATCCCCAACGGAAGATTTTAACTAAACTCGTTTCCCGATTAAACTCGTTGTATCCACCTCCTACATCCCATAAAATCACTAGCCAAAGGTACAAACTCAGAAGTAAGCCTGCAATACCGTATAACCCCATGACTAGCCCTTGTGGGAAGAAGATAAGTTGAGTTGGGTCACTAAATGGAAGTAAATTTACTCTCAAATAACTAGAAATTCCTGCTAGTAAGAAGCCTGTAGCTCCCGAAAAGACGATAGTTGCCCACCAGTAGTTGCTGAACCGACGAGAACCGAGTATCTCCTGATGGAGGATGCGTGCCGAACTATCGCCGTTTGGCGACTCGCCCTTGTTTATGGTTGTTGATGTCGTCATTGAACTACCTTGGCATATGATATTCTCTGTCGAAAGTCTGCCACTGAAGCAGTACATATAGCAAGTTTAACGAATCCGCGTTCATCTTTTAGCCTTGAGTTTATCAGTATATATGACTTACTTGGCTTCTGGCGTTCAACCAGAGCTATGTCAAGGAAGAGGCAGGGGGCAGGGGGCAGGGAGCAGGGAGC
>JAQYWN010000309.1 GCA_029379265.1 Rhizonema sp. NSF051 | reverse complement strand
ACATTTAATCTATCTGTGGTAATAGCTGAGTAAAAGGAGAAATGAGAAAATAACTATAGACTGTGGACTATTGATTATTACCTATGTTTCAGCCACCAGGATTCGAGCAACGCTCCGTAATTACCTCTTTAGGTAGAATGGTGTACTATACTGCCGCTAGCTCACCTTGGCAGGAAGATACGATTAGCACAGAGAAGGAAACTTTAGTGTTCCTACACGGCTTTGGTGGAGGCTCATCGGCTTATGAGTGGTCAAAAGTCTACCCAGCATTTGCCAGCGAATATCGCATTATCGCGCCAGACTTGATCGGTTGGGGAAGATCGGAACATCCAGCGCGTGATTATAAGGTTGAAGATTATTTGACGACGATTCGAGAGTTTTTGCAGCAAACTTGTCAGCAGGCAGTCACAGTCATTGCATCTTCCCTCACAGCAGCGTTTACCATTCGAGTCGCGATCGCCTACCCCGAATTATTCAAATCCCTCATTCTCTCAACACCAGCTGGGCTTTCCGACTTCGGCGAAGATTACTCGCGCAGTTTCTTTGCTCAGATAGTCAAAGTTCCTCTGGTTGATAAATTACTATATAGTACTGGTATTGCCACGACCAACGGTATTCGCAGTTTTCTAGTAGAGCGGCAATTTGCTCAACCCAGTCGAATCTACGAGGAAATTGTCGAAGCGTACCTAGAATCAGCACAGTTTCCAAATGCTGAATACGCAGCACTATCTTTTGTACGCGGCGACTTATGTTTTGATTTGTCACTTTACATTCAACAGCTGACAACTCCCACTGCTATCTTTTGGGGACAACAGTCTCAATTTACCGGTCCGGAAATTGGTCGCCGCTTTGCCCAAATGAATCCGCGAGCAATCCAGATGTTTCAACAGCTAGACAATGTCGGTCTGACACCTCAGTTGGAACTACCAGCAGTGACAATTGGTTTAATCCGAAAATTTTTGCATTTGCTAAATCAATCACCGAAACAGTTCTGAGTAACGAGTGCTGAGTAAAAAGTAAAATTAATTGCACGATCGCACTGTTGAGAGTGAGAAACAAGACCCCCGATAACTCTTTCAAAGTCGGGGATCTAGGTCTTGTGTATGGTTTGCTATACTTTAGGAGAAAAGATGGTAAGCGGTTCTATGCAGTCAGCGACCACAAGTCCAGTCCGTTGGACGACTTCTGACCTAAAAATTTTTGAGGGCGATCGCAAGGTATCTTAAGGCTTACATTAACCCTATACAAACATGATGAATTAACAAGTCCCTTGCTACCTGGTTTCTGTTGTGTAGTCAGTAAGTTCTTTTAGCGTGGCTGACTACTAAACTGATAACCACCTGCCTTCACTTCTAACTTGCCTTGTTTCCACCCTTGATAAATCGGCACTTTACCGCCTTGGGCATTTTGGTAGACAGAGTAGTGATTTCGCCAGTTATGGAAGCTGCCATTTCGCCAAACTTTTGGTAATCCTTGATGTTGATACTGGAGTTTGACTTTGCCGACAACGCCTTGATACTCAATGACACCATCGCGTACCCCATCTAAATTTAAGTGAGAACGTGACAAGACAGAATGCTTGAACTGCTCAAAATCTCCGTGGGTTTCCTGTTCACCGACTTCAAGCGCAAATCCACAAATGAGAGACTCAGTACCAACGGCAGTTAAAATCTGGTCATTGGGATAGCGTTCCCGAATTTTCTCAGTTGCTGTAGCGTTAATCCCCTCAATTTTAAGATGAATTGGTGCGATCGCCAACCATGTCTTTTCGTAGCGGATAAAAGTTACACCACCTTTGGTTTCCAGGTTGGCTGACTTGGGTAGAAAAAATTGAAAAGGTGTTTTTGGCTGATCGTTGAGCCAAATTGTCAGATTGCGGTATTGAGCAATATTATCATTACCATTGGATGAAGTAGAAATTTGAGTAGGGTCTGTTCCTGTGGCGGCGATCAAGTAATCAACTCCTCGTTGTTGATTAAAAGCCATCATCTTGAAGCCATTCCAGTCACCTCCAGAACCTTGAGCTAATGTACCCAGTTGGAAAGTCTTCCCGAAATAAAGAGTTTCGTAAAACTGTGGCGAGGCGTCTCCACCAGGTTTCCAATTTTCATAAGTTGGTTTGGAATTCAGTAGTTCCACTGGCTTGACAAATTGCTTTCGCGCCAAAGCGATCGCTGCTAAAGGCGGACGGTAGCTGCTGGTTATAAGGTGTACTGAGTTGGGACTCGGTTGGGGATCTGACACAGGGGAATCCCCAAAATACAGTCCTAGTTCATGAGTCGCGAGGGAACACCAAACACAGTTCCCCCCACTATAATCCCGCTTACTTGGTCCTCCGAATCCACCTCGCCAATATTTAAGCGATCCGGAAGTAAAAAACCAATCAAGTGCAGCCAAGCCAAGAGATTTTACCTGAGGATCTTTAGCAAAATCGTAAAGATCGGCATAGGTTGTCACAGCGTATTCTAGGTAGTTTTCCGAATCCCATTCACCTTGTCCAATTTGATATAGAGTACGGACATTTCTGGTGAGACGTTCTTTATAAATTTGCTTTGTTGCTTCGTTTCCAGTTTCCTCAGCAAATAAGTAAACAGCAACTTCCCGCATTGCTCTCAAGTTATCAGTATTGCGACAATCTACCCAGGTATCGCAGTTATCTTTTGCCCAAAACTGGCTGCGGTTAGGAAAGCGACGTGTCAGGGGATCGACTTGTGTGAAAATTTGCATCGCTTTTTTCATCCGCTGACGGTAGGCTGAGTCAAGATATTTGCCAAAGTAAAAGTATTTGCGGACTTGTCCAGTGAGGGTGAATCCCGAGTAAAAGTCAATTCCTAAAGTATGCGCGTGACTAGAAGCATCAGCATCTTCAGATTGTAGAAAGGTGATCGCTTTTTCTCGGTTCCCAGCCAGAAAATCAATCATTGCCCTTGGGTACGATTTCTTTTCATTTTCTTGAGATGTATTTCCATAATTGCTTCCTACTATTTTTGTAATAACTTCCTTTGAGTGCTGCTGAAACTCTGCTTCCATCTGTTGTGTCCATTGATGTTCTGCCTTCACCTGAGTACAGCTTAAAAGAAGATATATTAAACAAACGATAAAGGCTTGAATAACTTTCTGCTTCATTATTTAATTGTCAGAATTGTTATTATTCAACAAGTCAGTACTCAGTACTCAGGCGTCGGGATTCAGTTGTTTTAGAGACACTTCCACGCCTCGCGTCTCTAAAACTCCGCGTTTAACCTAAGCTTTGTCCTTAATTCTTATGTCAATGACGGTGGCGTTAAAATTGTAATTAAACCCATCTAACTCAATAGGAACTCCAATTTTCAGCTTACTTGGACCAATAACTGGACCATTATCAGTGATTTGCGCTTTACCTGCTAAAGTCAAAATCATATCTGTACTAAAATTGTTGGTTTTCGGATCGGGTATCTCTTTGACGGTACCATTGGGTTGGGTAACTAATATTGTTTTAGGCAGGGGTTGAACTGATTGAATCTCAATGGCACCATGAGGTTGATTGCGGATAATAATATTTGTTTTGTTACCTTTTGTTAACGACTGGCTGAACAAGTCTTGAGGGTTGCGTACATTCAATCCCCTGACAAGTAAATCTACTTCAATAGGCTTCATGATATTACCTTGGGCAATAGAACCAGATCCTCCAGGGAAGATAAAGATGCCAAATATAACTAGTAAAATTACGAGTGCGGCACCTAAATCGAGGATGTTAAGCTTGCCGAATAAGCGACCTTTGGAATCTAAAATAGCCATAACAATTTTTCCCGGATTCAGAACAGAGTAATTGATTGTAGTAGCACAGGTTTGCATGGGGATGCGGCTCTATTCCTTAAAATGTAGGAACTTAACAGCAGCAGGGGGTTTATAGTCATGCGACAGTCTATCACAAGTTACAAAATTCCCAACTGAGTAGTCAGTTGGTATTTCTAATCGCAAAGCTGCCATAAAGTCAAGCAGCGAAGTTTAAAAGGCAACTTATTAAGCTTCAAATCCGTCCCATTATCTTACTTTCTCACTCAAGCATTTTCAGACCGGATTATTTATGAATTGGAAACGCTTTGCTGTAAAATCCCGGTTTTTTCCAAGTCGCTGGTTCTATCCGTTGATAACGGTGATCGTCGCCTTGGGTATTTGCCTAAACACACCGTTGCCATCCCGTGCTTTGGACTGGTTGCCTCTACTTCAGCAGGGATTTCAGGCAATTCAGCTTTCTAATATATCGGATCGTCAGGAAGTTGAGCTGGGCAAGCAGATAAATCAGCAGCTTGTTAGCAGTAATATTAAGCTTTACCGCGATCCTGAGGTAAATCGCTATGTGCAGCAAGTTGGTCAGCGCTTGGTAGCTGATAGCGATCGCCCCAACCTCCCCTATACTTTTCAAGTCGTTCAAGATAACAGTATAAATGCTTTTGCTACTATGGGTGGCTATGTTTACGTTCACACAGGTTTATTGAAAGCCGCAGATAATGAAGCGCAACTAGCAAGCGTTCTTGGTCATGAAATGGGTCATATCGGTGCGCGACATGCAATCAAACAGATGCAGCAAACTGCTATCGAAAATGGTCTGTTAACAGCATCTGGATTAAACCGTTCTCAAGTGCTACAACTTGGTGTACAAGTTGCACGAAACCTTCCGCGCAGTCGCAAAAATGAATTTGAAGCCGATCAAAGAGGATTAAGAACTTTGGGACGCGCTGGTTATGCCCAATCTGAGATGGTTTCCTTTATGAAAAAACTTCTCAAACTACCTGCTGCCGGTCCCGCATTTTTAAGCAACCACCCTGCAACAGGCGATCGCGTTGCCGAACTTCAACGCGAAATTAACCATCAACCTACTAATGGGAGTCAAGGGTTAAATGATGGTACTTATAAAACAAATATTCAAGCATTACTTAATTCCTGAAGTTCGGGAGTGATTCTTCTCATCTTCGCTTGCCGCGTTCAACACCGATCTTGGCTGGATTGACAGTTGTCACAGCTTCTTGTAATGGTATGGTGCGGAGGCTGTGATGCTTGAGGACGTTGACTTGATAAACAATCCAATTTGTGACATCAAGTCCTGTTAGCCAGCCACTGCGAGGATGATAAGCACCAGTATCTATGTCCAGCCAACCCTGTCCTTTTGCCAGTTTACCAGGAGTTACGCCAGGTAGAGTAAAGGTAATCGTGTGACCAACGATAATTAGCTTATTGGGAAAGTAGGGCTTATCAATACTGTGAAATCTATCTCGCACCCAGCAAAGCTCTTCTGCCGTTTGTTCAGCCAAGGGAATTAAAGGGTCAACACCAGCGTGAGCCAACCAAATATCCCCCAGATCGAGATATACGGGCAGCGCCTGGAACCATTCCAGATGATCCTGAGGTATTGCAGCTTGTTGGTAACTAGCAATTGTTGCGTAACCCCCACCCTGAAGCCATGCTTGTACTGCTGGGTTAGGGATATTGGAGTTAGTAAGAATGTTTAATAACATCTGCTCATGATTCCCCAGCAGACAAGAGTAAGGACTTTCCTTGACAAAATTAACAACATGTGAACTTTTGGGACCGCGATCAATTAAGTCTCCAAGAAAATAGACTTGATCGTCAGAATTGGGAGCGATCGCCTCCAACAGTTTCATTAAGCCATCGTAATGACCGTGAACATCCCCAATAATAATTCGGCGGTGGCTAGTTGCGCTCATCAGAATAAATGCTTGCAATAATTTTGTCTATGATGAATGCTACAGTCTAAATTACTTTAATTCCGTGAACTACCTTCACTACTCCCGAACCGCGCTTATGAATACCTAATTTATTTAACCGCCACGTCTACTCACTGTGCGGGGTGTTCACGACAACAGTACAAGCTTTACAATTGTGAACTCGCTCTGATAATTCTTTCGGCATATGAGCATTAACATTGTAACAAATTTGTGACTGATAGTTTGGTTTGACTTTGATGACTTGTCCTCTAACTTCCTCTTCGCCAGTCGCCTACGGAGAAAAACGCCTCATGCTCCCTAGCTTGGCGATGTAAGCCATGATATTACTTACGCATTGTACAAATTTACAGTCATGTGTGTAAACGAAATTGGGGTATTTCAGGCTTTTGAGGATGAAGTTCAGATAATCCATTTTTTGTTTCTTCTGTCAATACGTAAGTCCTAATATCAACAAACTGCACGAAGCCTACAACCAAAAAGGATTGATTTAGTCCTGATTGTTAGGTAAAGACTTCGCATGATGTTAGCCTCAAGCTTGTGAGTGAAGTGATAGCTGACCTAGTTAGGCTGTACAGTACGAGCCTGCTTGCTGATAAAAGTGATAGGATTGAGCTTGTATAGTTTTATATTGATCTCGCTCTTGCCAATTTTAATAGCCTATGACTTCAGTTCTACAAGTAGGTGATCGCAAGATTGCTGCTGATGAAATCATTTCCTTACTTAAGCAGTATGGAATACTACCGCAGTTAGTTCGAGAAATGATGATCGACCATGCACTTGCTGATTTTCCTTTGACACAAGAAGAAACTATGCAAGCTTACAAGCAATTCTACCAAGAGCAAAAGCTGAATGCGGAAGTAGAATTACAAACATGGTTAGAAGCCCGAGGGTTAGAACGTATACACTTAGATTACTTAGTCACACGTAATATCAAACTGGAACGTTTCAAGAAAGCGACTTGGGGAGATAACCTCGATTCGCACTTCCTTAAGCGCAAGCCACACTTAGATAAAGTCATTTATTCTCTGATTCGGGTCAGTGATATTGGGATTGCACAGGAGCTTTACTTCCGAATTCAAGAAGGAGAACAATCGTTTAGCGACCTTGCACGCGAGTATTCTCAAGGTCCTGAAGCTCAAACAGGAGGTACGCTAGGTCCAGTGGAGCTGGGAATTCCCCATCCAGTCTTAGCAAATATGCTGGCGTCAAGTCAGTCAGGTCAGCTTTTACCACCTGCCCGTTTAGGAGAATGGTTCGTTATTGTACGGGTAGAAAAGTTTCTGCCAGCTCTGTTAGATGAGGCCATGCAGCAGCGACTGATAAATGAACTGTTTGAAAACTGGCTGCAAACTCAGGTAAAAGAGTCTTTACAACAAGAATTACTTGTCTCTAGCGTGAGAGAATAATGTATGGTCACTGCTATATATGGACTAATTTAGTAGGTAGATTCTGCTCTCGGAGTGACAAGAAGCTGGAGCGCGAAAATGGCAGAATATACCAACAGAGAATGAAGAACATATAGGTCAGCACTTAGGATTTAATGAGAAGTAAAGTTAGTAGAATACAAGCACAAACATCTCTGTAAAAAAGCATCGGTCCATCAATATTTGTGACTTTGTATGAATTTTCTACAGGTGAAGTGCGTTAACTCTGGGTAAAATCCCGTCAAATCGCATTTTCTTGGTAGTCTACAATTAATGACGGGTTTGAATCCCTCATTAAGTGCATCTCTTGTTCTAAGTTGTTCTTCACTATTATGCTGAATTTTCCAGTTTATGCAAATTGATCGCGTTCACTTCTATGTAGAAGATGCCAAAGCGTGGCGAGATTGGTTTGTCAGCCATCTGGGTTTTCAAGTGGTAGCAAATTATGCTCTGCCAACAGAAAACTCATTTCACACCTGCACGGAGGTTGTAAAAAGTGGTTCCGTCTACTTTGTGCTATCTTCACCAGTGTTATCCATCAGTCCAGTGGCTGAGTTTCTGCGTCAGCACCCCCCTGGTGTGGCAGATCTCACTTTTCGTGTTGAAGATGTAGAAGAGAAGATCGCATTTGCTGTAGATCACGGGGCAAAAATTCTACAGCCAGTCCAACAACACAAACAGGGAGAAACTTACATCAAGTGGGGAAAAATTGCTGCTTGGGGTTCTCTGACACATACTTTGATAGAAAGAGGGGAAATAGCTTCTCCATCCTCTTCATCGTCTCTCTCTTCTCCCTCTTTTGTGACGGCTATCGATCACGTTGTACTGAATGTGGCAGCTGGTGACTTAGAGTCAGTCGTGGCTTTATACGAAAACATCCTTGGTTTTCAGCGCCAGCAAACCTTTAAAGTTCAAACTGAGCGCTCTGGTTTACACAGCCAAGTCATGGTGTCGCGTAACGGCACCATACAATTGCCAATTAATGAGCCTGCTTCAGCTAATTCCCAAATTCAAGAGTTTCTCGATGTGAACAAGGGCGCTGGTATTCAACATATCGCTTTGCGTACAGACAAGATCATTCATGCGGTAGCGAGATTTCGCGACTGTGGTTTATCCTTACTCCCAGTCCCCAAAAGCTATTACTCTCAAGTGTTACAACGACAAGAAATTCCTCTGTCTGATGAAGAATTTCAAGCGATCGCCCAACAGGGAATTCTTGTAGATTGGAGTCAAAACACTCCTCAAGCACTATTACTGCAAATTTTCACTCAGCCCATTTTCGCACAGCCTACCTTTTTCTTTGAGTTTATTGAACGTCGTTTTCAGGCTCAAGGCTTTGGTGAAAGAAACTTTCGTGCCTTATTTGAAGCAATCGAACGAGAACAAATCAAAAGAGGTCATCTGGTTGATTCTGGTTCTTGAATTCAAAAACTAGAGGGAAATTGACGTGGTATCCTATATATTTAG
>JAQYWN010000308.1 GCA_029379265.1 Rhizonema sp. NSF051 | reverse complement strand
GAGTTAAGGTAAATGTCAAGATATTTTTTAGAGACATCGTTCCTAAACTACACTCTTTATGAAAAAGTAACATGTAACTATTAGTCGTCTAATAGATTGTTCTTTATCTAATCTACACTACCTTCAATTCACAATAAATGGTTTAGCATCATTTTTTGTATTCTGCTTAAGAATTTTAACCAGAAGTCTCAGAAATGAACGCTGCCTTTGTGTATCTGCTAACTATGTAGCCCTATTATACACCTAGTTAAAGGAACTTAAGAGTGATGCAACTCTATACATCTATTGAAATTGAACAACTCCAACAAGACATTTCCACTTTAATGGAAATTAACGCGTGGGTTAAGACGTTTTTAGGAAGACCTCATCGCGATCTAGGTAGATCAGGTCCTGTTTGCCCTTTTGTGCCTCAAGCACTTAAGTCCGACAGCATTCGGTCAACAGTTATTCGGGCGAAAAATCTGGAACCACAGCAAATTGAAGAAATTGTTCTGAGTTACCGTGATTCCTTCCTTGAACTGGAGCCACGAGACAGAGAAGTTGGTATCAATAAAGTCATATTATTAGTCTTTCCTGATATTCATTTAGATGATACAGACAAAATGATTGATGCTGTTCAACAAAAACTTAAGCCTTTTTTTGTTGAATCAGGACTAATGTTAGGGGAATTCCACAATCGTACAGAAAGCCCTGGTTTGCACAACCCAAACTTTCGTCCCCTGCGCAGTCCCATTCCCCTCTTAGCAATCCGCTACATGGTTGAAGTCGATCTGCCTTTTCTTCAAGGTGCGGAGGATTTAGGCTTACGTGTCAGGTATCTTGAAGCATATTTACGGCTTTTTGATAAAGGTGGGAAAGATAGCGTATATTTAACTAATGCTCGTCGAGCATTGGCATTAGCCAAAACTCAACTGCCACAAGAAAGTATATTAGCATCAACTCCTGATATTTCTCCAACTTACGTAACAGAAATCACTGTACCCGTGCGCCCAGCAGGTTCTTGCCCGTTTGCTCACAGCAGATAATATTGATACGGAGACAAGAAAACGCGTAACGATTTTTAAGTATAGTCAATTATCCGGACTCAATAAAAAAGTAAAATTGAGATTTTGCCTCGACGTTGCAATGCAGTGCATCTCAAACCCAATAGCTTCGGATATAGCGAGCCTAAATGAGTCGTGAAAATTATTTTTTGAATAAACCGCTCGAACGATCCTGTAAAGAACGAGAGATAATTTCACAACTGATTTAGGACTGCTATAAGACTCTTTCTACCCATAACCTTTGCTCCACAAGGCTTGCGATGCTCCCCTTTTCAAATGCTTGAATGGAGACATAGCTTCTTTAGTGAAGATGAGGTAATACGCATGTAGGGTTTCCCACTATCAGGGTGAGGAATGTGCGTAATTCCGCTCTTCAGCATTAACCGAATCTGAGCAATTAATTTTACGCCGTAACTTCATTTTGTCCGGAAAGAGTAGGAATTTCTTGTAGAGTGTCAAGAAAACACTTGCAGTATGATATGGACTAAAATGCGTTTCTTAATTTACAGAGATATAAAAATAGCCCTACCTGATATCAACAGCAAACTAGGTCTCTGTATTTTCCCAGTAACAGCTATAGCGCTCCGTGTTTTCCTTCTTAGAAATTAAGTTTTCACTACAGACTATTAAGTGTTGATTACTAAGTTCTGCACAAATCAGATGTAAAGAAGTAAGGGTTTTGCTCTACTAAAATTTCACGAAAGTTATATCTGATTTTTAGACTAATCCTGAACATCTACACATATTTTTTAAAGTTGAGGAGGTAAAAAAGAAATGTATATAAATCAAGAAAAGATTGTGGCGAAGCCAGAACTACAAATGCGCTTGGAGTGGAATGACATTCAAGCGGAGTATACTCAAGATGCATGTATTCATTTCTTGTTTGAGGCGCAGGTAGAAAAGACACCAGACGCTGTAGCAGTTGTGTTAGAAGATCGGCAAATCACATACCGACAATTAAACTCTCAGGCAAACCAATTAGCGCATTACTTACAGACATTAGGCGTCAAACCAGAAGTCCTGGTGGGTTTGTGTGTAGAACGTTCCATTGAAATGATAGTAGGAATGTTAGGCATTCTCAAAGCTGGTGCTGCATACGTACCGTTAGATCCAGCCTATCCAATGGAAAGATTGGAGTTTATGCTGTCAGATGCCCTTGTGCCAGTGCTATTAACGCATTCCAAGTTGGAATCTCGATTACCTGAGTCGAATGCACAAGTCGTTTGCTTGGATACAGAGTGGCAGGCGATCGCCTCCTATAGTCAATCCAATCCAGTCAGTGATGTCAATGCCGACAACTTGATTTATGTAATTTACACCTCCGGCTCAACAGGACAGCCCAAAGGTGTGATGATTCCCCATCGTGGCATCGCAAATCAACTCAACTGGCGGCAAACCACGTTTGGATTAACCGCATTGGATAAAGTTTTACAAACGATTTCTTTTAGCTTCGATCCGTCTGTGTGGCAGATATTCTGGCCGTTGTGCTTTGGCGCACAGTTGGTTCTAGCCAAACCTGGTGGACATCAAGACACTAGCTACCTCGTCAAGACTATCATCGAAGAGCAAATCACAGTTATTGCCTTGGTTCCTTCAATACTGCGCGTGTTACTTGAGGAAAAAGGTATCGAAGATTGTTATTTAAAGCACGTTACCTGCGGTGGTGAAGCTTTACCTGTTGAACTGGTAGAACGCTTCTTGGCACGGATGAAGAAAGAAAATGTTCTGTTAAATTGCTATGGGCCGACAGAAGCTTCGATTGATGCTACCTACTGGACTTGTCAGCGCGGAACTAATTATACAATAGCGCCGATTGGTCAGCCGATAGCAAATACACAAATTTATATTTTAGATGAAGATTTGCAACCCGTAGGTATAGGTGAAGCGGGAGAGTTGCACATTGGTGGTGTGGGACTGGCGCGAGGCTATCTCAACCGTCCGGAACTGACACAACAGAAGTTTATTCCCAATCCTTTAGACAGCAACCAACTAGCACGTTTATACAAGACAGGGGATTTGGCGCGTTACACCAGTGATGGTATTATTGAGTTCCTCGGTCGGGTAGACCATCAAGTGAAAATTCGCGGTTTCCGGATTGAGTTGGGAGAAATTGAAGCTAAACTCAGCCAACATTCGGCTTTGCAACAAACTCTCGTGATTGCTAGAGAGGACGTTCCCGGCGACAAGCGACTGGTAGCATATGTTGTGGCACAAGCGCAAGTGACTCAGATGGAATTGCGTTCCTTTTTGCGGGATAAGTTGCCTGAACACATGGTGCCTGCAACTTTCGTCTTCTTGGATGCGATGCCATTAAGTCCTAATGGTAAAGTAGACCGTCGTGCTTTGCCTTCCCCAGATGCTTCCGATTTGATTGATGCTAGTAGCTTTGTTTCACCCCGCAACAGCACTGAAGAGGTTTTAGCCGTTCTTTGGGCGGAAGTATTGGGTTTTGAGCGCTTGGGTATTCACAACAACTTTTTTGAATTGGGTGGGCATTCACTGCTGGCAACGCAAGTAATTTCTCGAACACGTCAAGCTTTCAATGCAGATATCCCTTTACAGTTGCTGTTTGAAAAACCAACTATTGCAGATTTCGCTATTGCGATCGCCCAGTTGCCCAAGAATAGTGGTGCAAGCCAAAATCAAAGCATTCCGCAACTCGCCCATCGACAGTTGGTTCCCCTATCATTTGCCCAGCAAAGAATGTGGTTTTCCCAGCAGATGGAACCAAACAGCAGGGCATTTCTTGTCCCCATCGCCCAACGCTTGATCGGCAAACTCAACGTGGGTGTCTTGCAACAGTCGTTGGATGCGATCGCTGCTCATCACGAAGCACTGCGAACCAATTTTATTGCATCACCTGATGGCAGTCCCGTACAAGTCATTGCAGAGCCTCGACCAGTTCAACTGAAAATCATTAACTTAATACACGAGCCACAGAAAGTGGACCAGGTGTTGAACCAGGAGGCATTCTGTTCAATTGACTTAACATCAGACCTAATGCTACGTGGCTCGTTGCTACAAATAAACGACCAGGAACATATCCTATTGCTTGTCATGCACCACATCGCTTCAGATGGCTGGTCGATGGGCATTTTGGGTCAGCAGTTAGCTGCGGTCTATGAAGCCTTTTTAAACAATTTACCAAATCCTCTGCCAGAACTACCCATCCAGTATGCCGACTTTGCTGTTTGGCAACGTCAGTGGTTGGAAGCTGTGGGGGCGAATTTGGGGGCGAATTTGGGGGCGAACAGCCGTTCGCCCCTACTAGACTATTGGAAAAAGCAGTTAGCTGGAATAGCCGTACTGGAATTACCCACAGATCAACCGCGACCTTCAGTCCAGAATTACTTAGGGGCGAGTCAATCTTTAGTGCTATCAAAGAACTTGACTGCGGCACTCAAGGCACTCAGCCAAGGGTCAGATGCAACGTTATTCATGACCCTACTCGCAGCATTCAAGACATTGCTGTACCATTACACATTACAAGAAGATATTATCGTTGGAACTCCAATCGCTGGTCGTAACCAGACTGAGACTGAGGGGCTGATTGGGTGTTTTATTAATACAGTTGCCTTGCGTACTGATTTGTCCGGCAACCCTAGTTTCAGGGAATTAGTGAGTCGGATTCGGAAAGTGGCAATGGAAGGATACGCCCACCAAGATATGCCCTTCGAGAAGCTTGTTGAAGAACTACAGCCAGAACGTAACTTAAGCAGACATCCAGTGTTTGATGTGATGTTCAATTTCATCAACACACCCCTGACGGCTTGGACACTTTCTGGATTAAGCCTCAGTTCTGTAGAACTCAGCGAACCAGAGTCAAAATTCTCCATGACTTTATATGCGGAGGAACACTCAGGTGAACTGCGTTTGCAACTTGTGTATCAGCAGGTGCTGTTTTCTGCTGCACGCATGACTTGGCTTCTGAATCAATTCGAGTATCTACTTGAGCAGATCGTTGCTACTCCAAATCTCCCCATCAAATTATATTCCCTCGTAACACCAGAATCTCGAACTTTGCTTCCAGATCCGAGTGCAGTATTGCCAGAACCGGAGTACAAATTGGTTCCGGCAATGTTTGCTAATTGGGTGAACCACACGCCAGAACACTCCGCAATTCGCCAGGGCGATCGCGCTTGGAATTACAGAGAATTGTCGAAGGGCGCACATGCGGTGGCAGAGGTTCTACTGAGTCACGATATCAAGCAGGGTGAAACTGTCGCCGTGTTCGGACAGCGCAGCTTTGGGCTGATTGCCAGTATGATGGGCGTATTTTTAAGTGGAGGTGTGTTGCTGACTATTGATCCCAAGCTTCCCCAACAGCGACAGCAGATCGTGCTTAGTGAAGCCAAAGCTAAGTACTTACTGTATATCAGCGATCAGCAACCAGAAGAAAAATGGCAGTCTTTAACTGTCATCCACGTGAATCCAGACACAGGGATTCACAGAGACGGAGATGAAGAGCCAATAGACTTACCGATATTGTCTCCTGACGATGCTGCTTACATTTTCTTTACTTCCGGTACGACTGGTGTTCCTAAAGGAGTCTTGGGTTGCCACAAAGGGATGGCACATTTTCTGAACTGGCAACGGCAAACTTTTGGCGTTAACCAGAAAGATCGCAGCGCTCAATTGACAGGAATTTCCTTTGATGTCGTCCTGAGGGATGTGTTTCTTCCTTTGACAAGTGGTGCAACCCTTTGTTTGCCAGCAGAAGGCGATGAACTAGAACCGACGCGAATTCTCAGGTGGTTGGAACGCGAGCAAATATCTCTGCTGCACACGGTTCCAACGCTAGCCCAGTCATGGTTGGTGAATGTACCGACAGAGGTTTCTTTAAGTGCTTTAAGATGTATCTTTTTTGCCGGAGAACCTCTCAAGGATACACTGATACGTCAGTGGTGTGAGACTTTCCCAAAGGCAGGCGAAATCGTCAATCTTTACGGGCCGACAGAAACAACTATGGCAAAGTGCTATTACCGGGTAAATGCTAATCTCCTGCCCGGAGTACAACCTGTTGGTTCTCCGCTTCCAGAAACCCAAGCACTGGTTTTAGCAGACAACAACCAACTGTGCGGTATTGGTGAAGCGGGTCAGATTGTGATCCGGACACCATTTCGGTCTTTAGGCTATATTAATGCTTCAATAGCAGATAGTTCCAGATTTGTCAAGAACTCTTTCCGCAATGACGAACAAGATTTACTGTACTACACAGGCGATCGCGGACGTTATCGTCCAGATGGGACTTTGGAAATTCTTGGTCGCATGGATCGTCAAGTTAAAATCCGAGGGGTACGAATTGAACTCAGAGAAATTGAGGCAATCTTAGGTCTTCATTCTGGTGTCCGGGAAGTCGTCGTCGTTGCCCGCGAAGACGAACCAGGAGATCAGCGCTTAGTCGCTTATGTGATCCTACAACAGGCATGTACAACTGATGAATTGCGGAGCTTCCTGAAGGACAAACTACCTAAATACAGTATCCCCTCAGCCTTTGTCATCCTTGATGCTTTTCCCCTAACTCCTAACGGTAAAGTAGATCGCAAAGCGCTGCCAATACCAGAGCGAAATAGACTTGAGGTGGAGAAAAGCTTTACTGCCCCACGCGATCGCTTAGAATCTCAATTAACAGAGATTTGGGAAGAAGTTCTAGGCATCCAACCCATTAGCGTCAAAGATAACTTCTTTGATCTGGGTGGGCATTCCTTGCTAGCTGTACGCTTATTCGCCCAAATAGAGAAGACTTTCGGCATATCAATTCCCCTAGCGACACTCTTCCAATCAGGGAATGTAGAGACTCAAGCTAAAATCCTTTATCAAGGACAATTGAGACAGACAGAGAAATCAACGACTTCTGATAGCTTAGTATCAACAGATACTTTCTCATCTATAGTAGAAATTCAACCCAACGGTTCACAGCCACCTTTGTTCGTTCTCCACCCCTTAGGCGGGGAAATCCTGTGTTACCGCCATTTAGCAATGCACCTGGAGTCAGATCAACCAATTTATGGGCTACAACCACAAGGATTAGATGGCAAGCCGCCTTTCACTCGACTTGAAGACATGGCCGCACACTACATTCAGGAAATTCAAATTATTCAGCCTCATGGTCCTTATTTTCTCGTAGGTTACTCCTTTGGAGGTGTGATTGCCCTAGAAATGGCCCAGCAACTTCACAAGCGAGGTGAAAAAGTTGGTCTTCTAGTCATGATTGATACCCTTCGTGCTGGGTATAGCAAGCGATCGCCATTATGGAAGCGAGTTCTGTTGCATCTCAATAATATTTTACAACAAGGACCTACCTACCTTACACAAAAGGCTGTAGGCTGGCGCAAGCAAAGTAAGTATGAACTCAAACACAGATACAAGCATTATTTAGATGAGATGCATCATTTGGAGAAGACTGACAAGCACTTAGAAATTATCGACGCCAACACACAGGCTTTGGACAAATATACCTTCCCAGTTTACCCCGGTAAAATGACTCTCTTACGAACAGAAGATCAGTATCGATCTGATGCTATTGGCATACAATACGATCTTCAATTCGGCTGGGGCGATCTCATTGCAGGCGGAATCGATCTCCAGTACATTCCCGGTTCTCACCTTTCCCTACTTGAGGAACCTCATGTTCGGGTGCTTGCAGAAAAGTTGCAGGCTTGCTTAAAGAAAGCGACAGCGCAGGCAAATCGAGTTTACTTATCTGAGTCAAGGTAGCGCCTCCTGTTTATAGAATGGGGACTATCCTCCCATTCCTTCAACGGGATGGGAGGATAGTCGCCCCGTCGTCGTCATTTGTCATTTGTCAAAAGCAAGTCCTATTTTCGGGGTTCCGGCAATTTGCTTTTGACGTTCAGGTACACTCAGAGAGCCATAGGAGACGCGAACACCACCACACCCAATACGGTTCGGTTAAGGAATTGATCTGTTGAGGCAGGCAGTTCTTGGTTCGGGGAAGTAAAGAGGCAGGGGAAGAAAGAGTTGATCGACGAATGGTTTTTTCCTACCCTGCGATAAGATTGCTCAAGAATGCTTCCCTTGCACAGACGTACCGTATTGCCACCACACCCACCAATCGCTCCCCAAATCGCGAGCGCTTCCTGAGAGTAAGTGATGCATTGCCTATGAAGCGATCGCACGAACCATAACAGAGCGAAGTGTCCGACTCTTCCGTTTAAAGCAGCCTATAAGCGTAAAAGTTATGCATACTTTGTATTGCAAACGGAAATAGTTGCGGAATACAATGTAGTACTTTGTGTCGGAGACACTACCTTTCTTGAGTATGATGGCATTGTGGCGAAAAAAGAAGGTTATGGTCCAATTGGCAAGGGAGGTAACGGTTTAATATTGCACAGTGCTGTCTTCGAGCAAACCTATAAATGGTCAATCAATAGGTCTATTGTGGCAAAAATAGTGGAACCCTTGACCAAAGCAGAAGCCACCAGAAAATGAAACCTCGACACGAAAGAAAAAACGACAAGCAGCAACCCAAAAAGCGTCAAGAAACCGTCCCTTTGAACAGCAAAGTTTCTTACAGATTAAAAATTCATCATTTTTACGGAGAATATACATTACAATTTTACACTCATAAGCAT
>JAQYWN010000307.1 GCA_029379265.1 Rhizonema sp. NSF051 | reverse complement strand
CAAAAATAGAGAAATAAGATTATGTTAGGATGACCCTAACGGCACAAACAGTTTAATAGGTAAAATTGCATAGGAGAAAATCATGGCTACATTAACGGGTTTGACATTTGGCGGTAAGACTTGGACACCTAAATTTGTTGAAGAAATTGATCAAGACAGCTGTATTGGTTGTGGTAGATGTTATAAGATCTGCGGGCACAATGTACTCCTATTAAAAGCAATGAACGAAGAAGGAGAATTTGTGGAAGATGAAGACGATGATGAAATCGAAAAGAAAGTCATGACAATTGCCAATCAAGAGAACTGCGTTGGTTGCGAAGCTTGTGCAAGAATTTGTTCCAAGAACTGTTACACCCATGTAGCATTAAACAACTAGTCTCGCTACCTTGCAATTAAACATTTGTCTTGGCTCGTTAAGCACTACTAGAAGTTGCAAGGGAGCCAGTACTCCTGAGCCAAGACGAGTTAAAAAAGCTTGTATTGCTGGCGTAAGAGCAATTCTGTAGACGCGCAGCGGCTTCCCGCAGGGTATGGTAGCTTTATTTCCTTTGTCCCTTATACTAGTAGTCTGCCAAGGCAACTTTACGGGGTTAATAGCAGTAAGAAAAATCTTTTTCTCCCCCTGCTTCCTCTGATCGCCCCTGCCCCCCCTGCTTGCCTTAACCTAGAAATTTTGGGTTGGTCGAGTACTAGGGATTTCTCTCGGTTTTTCAGGACTTCCTTGAAAGATGGTTTGCTTCTAGAAAAGGCAAACACAATAAAATGCCGAAATGGCAAGCTTTTATAAGAGTAGCAAGGTAATTTGAGGAAAATCTAGATAGTAACTAGAACTAGGCAAAAAGTTCATGGTAAACAAATCCGTAAATTGCTAATTGTCAACCATTAACTAACTTAAACTTGCTACTAAACTAATCTAGTCAATTGTGAGTCCCAAGTAAGCAATAAGCAATCTTAGTGGTTTCTCTGTCGGTAATTGAATTGAATTTTGTAAATACAGCTGACAAAACTAGATCTTTTACAAATCAGTAGGTAAAGAGTACTGATTTGTGAGGGCTGAATGTTTACAGTACTGACAGCGACATCTTCTTAGACTAGCTTTTGTTGAAATATTTGATGTTCTCTGGGGGGAAAGACATTAAAACATCTGGAAATTTCCCCCACCTATCTAGGCGTAATATAGAAAATGAATGATATGAGAAGGAGTCAATCGATTTTGGATTTTGTGGAAAGTTACAAGGGTGCCAGTACCAAGGGGCAAGAAACGCACACCGAATGCACGCAGCGCGCTTTTGGTTTCACAAATAAAGCCAACTTTCATGCAGCAGATGCGTGGATTGATCCCGAAGTTTTATGGCTTCTTTCTCCAATGGTTAAAATCAGGCAAACCCACACACAAAATTCTCCTGACTCCTTCTTCAATCAAACCTAGAAAATTCCACCATTACCCACGCTTTATAGAGCAGGTATTTATGCAACAAATTCCTGTTTCACTATTAACCCTAGTTGCTGGGGCATTCATCACAGTTTTCAGCATCTGGGTTGGTCAAAACCATGCTCTACTACCGGTGCAGGCATCGCAACAAGCACCTCTGGTAGATGCCTTTTTCAACGTTATGGTTTCCATTGCCACAGCTCTGTTTTTGATCGTAGAAGGAACCATTCTGATTTTTTTAGTTCAGTACCGTCGCCGTCGTGGGGACGATACTGATGGCGTGGATGTTGAGGGTAATCTTCCCTTAGAAATTTTTTGGACAGCCGTCCCAACACTGATCGTTCTTTGCTTGGGAATCTACAGTGTGAATATTTTTCAGGACATGGGAGGGTTTGAGGCAGGAAGCCATCCTCACTTGCCGCAACATACTGCCGCCCAAATGCCAGGGAGTGCCATTGCAGCAACCTTGAGTGATGCCTCAGCTGAAGAGTCGAAAACTCCAGGTATCCCGGAAATTGGCATTGGTGCAAATCCTAAAAGGCTGAACAAACCAGCAGATGTGGTTGTCAACGTTACGGGAATGCAGTTTGCTTGGTTATTTAACTACCCGGATAGTAATGTGAGTGCTGGAGAATTACATATTCCAGTCGGTGCGGACGTACAACTTAATCTGTCTGCAGCGGATGTCATTCACTCGTTCTGGGTACCGCAATTCCGATTGAAGCAAGATGCGATTCCTGGCATACCTACTGAACTACGCTTCGTCGCCACTAGACTTGGCACATACCCTGTCGTTTGTACTGAACTGTGTGGCGGCTATCACGGTTCCATGCGATCTTCTGTTGTTGTTCAAACACCAGAAGAGTATGAAAGCTGGCTGCAAGAAAACCGCATTGCCCAACAGCAAGAACTGAAGGAAGCTGTTGCACTTAAGCCAACTGATTTATCTACATCAGAGTTTCTTGCTCCCATAACGAGAAACATGGGAGTTAGTTCAACAACTATCGAGTCAATCGCCAAAAGTCATTAGTTTTTGGTCATTAGTCACTAGTTATTAGTCATTGGTTTTTAGTTAGTGGTGAAGTTACTAACTAAAAACCAATGATAAATGACAACCAACAAAGGAAAAATATGACGCAGGTAGAACTTCCGCGTAACACTCCACCTGAAGACAATAATAATAAACCAGGAATTCAGGTAGCTGCCCGACATGCGCATATCCCGCCGTGGAAATGGTACGATTACTTCACGTTTAATGTTGACCACAAGGTGATTGGTATCCAATACCTGGTGACGGCGTTTGTGTTTTATCTCATTGGTGGATTGATGGCTCTTGCTATGCGAGCCGAATTGATGACACCAGATTCAGATGTTCTCGATCCAAACCTATACAACGCATTCCTCACAAATCATGGGACGATCATGATCTTTTTGTGGATCGTACCCAGTGCTATTGGAGGATTTGGGAACTATCTCGTGCCATTGATGGTTGGCGCTAGAGATATGGCTTTTCCTAAGCTGAATGCAGTCGCCTTCTGGCTAAACCCACCCGCAGGAGCATTACTTTTAGGTAGTTTCTACTTCGGCGGAGCGCAGTCTGGTTGGACGTCATATCCACCCCTCAGCCTTGTGACAGCCAACACTGCCCAAACCATGTGGATACTTGCTATCGTCCTGGTAGGAACTTCCTCAATTTTAGGTTCGCTGAACTTTGTCGTCACGATCCTAAAAATGAAGATTCCTAGCATGAGATGGGATCAATTGCCTTTGTTCTGTTGGGCAATTTTAGCAACCTCGGTTTTAGCACTTCTCTCCACACCAGTGTTAGCCGCAGGGTTAGTGCTACTGTTGTTTGACTTGAACTTTGGGACGTCTTTCTTCAAGCCAGATGCCGGCGGTAACGTTGTAATCTACCAGCATCTGTTCTGGTTCTATTCCCATCCGGCAGTTTATTTGATGATTCTGCCCATCTTCGGCATTATGTCCGAAGTCATTCCCGTTCATGCTCGCAAACCAATCTTTGGGTATAAGGCGATCGCTTATTCTAGTTTGGCAATCTGCCTTGTCGGTTTGTTCGTCTGGGTACACCACATGTTTACCAGCGGTACACCTGGTTGGATGCGGATGTTCTTCACTATTTCTACCCTGATTGTTGCTGTTCCCACTGGTGTGAAGATTTTTGGCTGGGTTGCTACTCTTTGGGGTGGTAAGATCCGCTTCACAAGTGCCATGCTCTTCGCCATTGGTTTGTTAAGCATGTTTGTCATGGGTGGTTTAAGTGGTGTGACAATGGGAACAGCTCCCTTTGATATTCACGTCCACGATACTTACTATGTTGTAGCACACTTCCACTACGTCTTGTTTGGCGGTTCCGTATTTGGTATTTACTCCGGAATTTACCACTGGTTCCCCAAAATGACAGGACGAATGCTGAATGAATCCTGGGGTCGAGTTCATTTTGCCCTCACCTTAATCGGTACTAATCTAACCTTCCTACCCATGCACGAGTTGGGTTTGCAAGGAATGCCGCGCCGAGTCGCAATGTATGACCCACAATTTATTACCCTGAATCAGATTTGTACCTATGGTTCTATTATCTTAGGGCTATCGGTGATTCCATTCACTATCAACATTCTTTGGAGTTGGATTGCTGGACAGAAAGCCGGTGATAATCCTTGGAACGCTCTGACATTAGAATGGACTACCGCTTCACCACCAGCAGTTGAAAACTGGGAAGTTTTGCCCGTTCTCACTCATGGTCCTTACGATTATGGCAAAAACGGTCACAGTGCTGTTCTGGAAACTGGTGAAACAGCTATTCCAGCAAATAGTTAGTCAGTAGTAGTTAGTAGTTAGTAATAGTTTCTAATAACTAATAACTAACTACTAACACCCAACATTCCCGAATATCTGACACTTATTTAAGGGTAAACAATGGAAGCTGCAGATCATATTTCCATAGGTACAACAAGTGCCGAGCATCATGAAGAACATGCAGATTTACGAGTCTTGGGACTGATAACGTTCCTGCTCTCTGAATCGCTGATGTTTGGTGGATTTTTTGCTACTTTTTTATTCTTCAGAGGCATTACCAAAGTTTGGCCTCCAGAAGGCACGGAGGTAGAACTCTTGTTGCCCACGATTAACACAATCATTCTGGTTTCTAGCAGTTTCGTCATTCACTTAGGCGATAAGGCGATTAAAAAGAATGATGTGGAAGGAATGCGAAAGTGGTATAAAATCACCGCAGCCATGGGCGCAATTTTCTTGATTGGTCAGGTTGTTGAGTACATGACTTTAGGGTATGGTCTAACTACCAACGTGTTTTCCAACTGTTTTTACTTAATGACAGGATTCCACGGTATACACGTTTTTGTGGGACTGTTGTTAATTCTAGGTGTGCTGTGGCGATCGCGTCGTCCTGGTCATTATTCTGCAACCAAACACACTGGTATCGAGATGGCAGAAATCTACTGGCACTTTGTAGATATCATCTGGATTGTTCTCTTTACCTTGCTGTACATTCTCACCCTCTTTTGAAAAAAGTGAGAAGTGAAAAGTTAGGAGTTAAGAATTAAAAATTGATAACTCAATAACTCTTCACTCCTCACTCCTCACTCCTCACTCTCTTAAGGATATTTTTATGCAAGTTCATACAGAAACGTTCTCCTGGTTTGATGTTCCAGAGGATGTTAAAAAGTTATTGATATTAGCAGCAGAGAATTGGGAAAATACCTCGGAATCGGAAAAGTATATTAATCAGGCTTTAGCTAAAACAGAGGAATACCCAGATGTTTTAGTAGCAGCTTATCGATATTTTTTTTATAAAAGTAATTACGAGATGGCACTGCAAGTTGCCGTAAAGGTTATAGATAGAATTAAAGTATCGGAGAAATTACCAGATGATTGGGAGCAACTTAAGCAAATCTTAGTCAGTCGTAAAGAAGATCCTAAAATTAGATTGTATTTAACCGCTTACAGTGCTTCTGGATTGGTTTTAGCTAAACTGGGACAGATAGAAGTAGCTAAAAAAATCAGTGCCCAAGTTAAGGATGTTGATCATAACAAAGAGTTTGGGGCAGCAACTCTACTTGATGTTCTTACACGTCCCTGTGAAGAAGACGAATAACTAGGGAATGGGAAGAGAAGGAATCAAAAAACGTAGAGTAAGGCTCGCAAAGTCATGAAAAAAATCAGGTGTGAAAAAACAATAAAGAGTGATCACACCAGGGATGTTAAATAAGAGTGCAAGATGTTATTATGAGAAAGTAGGTAGATTCATAAAATATTCTAAATTCTATAGGGGCTGCTTGAAAAGAATATTTTTTCTGCTTATATGTTATGTAGATTACACAAATACCCACTTCCTCACTCGTGACTTCTAACTCTTAATACCTCCTCATTTCTTTTTACTAATATTGTTTAGGTAAAATATGAAAGGTAGAGATTGGCTTGTCAATGAAAAAGGGCAGTATGAATCCGTTAAATCTGTTAAAGAATGGGATTTGTTAAGGGAGAATTATCGCCTTTATCGATTTTTAACTGAGGTTGAAGATACTATCAACAGTGTAGACGATCAAACCAGTTGCCTTCCAGAAATTCGGATGTTGGTAAGGCGGTTGATTGTTAACTCCTATTGGGTGAAAAATCAATATTTAGAACCTTCCCCTAAAACAGGAACCTCAGTTGTCCTATTGTACGATGAGTTGGGTTTTCCTTTAACTGTGCAAACAGTTACATTTGCACCAGGAACGCTATCAACAATTCACAATCATGGAACCTGGGGAGTGGTTGCAGTGTTAAAAGGACAGGAAAAAAGCACTTTCTGGAAGCGAACTCCTCAACCAGAATTTGAGGACAAAATTGAAGTTTCGGGAGAGGTAACTTTATTTCCAGGGGATATTATTAGTCTCACTCCTAATGCAATTCATAGTGTTGAAGCCATAGGTGATGAACCAACTGTGACTTTTAACATCTATGGAGAAACTTGCTCAAAAGAACGATTTGAGTTTGACACTGTTAACCATACAGCCAAGAATTTTTAATCTTGGTTGTGAATTGAGAGTTGTTAATAGTTTACCACTAACGGAGATACATGTATGGCAAGAGTGATTTTTTATGAAAAACCAGGCTGTCAGAATAATACCAAGCAAAAAACTTTGCTTGCAGCCGCAGGGCATGAGTTAGAAACTTACAACCTATTGAAAGAAGCTTGGACAGTAGAACGTTTGCGCTTATTTTTTAGCAATCTTCCCGTAGTTGAATGGTTTAACCGTACTGCTCCAAGGATAAAATCTGGTGAGGTTGTTCCCGAACAGATCAATGAGGAAACAGCCTTGTCAGAAATGATTAACGATCCGGTGTTAATTCGTCGTCCGTTGATTCAAGTTGGCGATCGCCGTGAGGTGGGTTTTGATGTGGAAAAAGTTGACGCTTGGATTGGTTTAAAGCCTGTGGACGAATCCTTAAGAGCCGTCAGCGAAAATCTACTACAACATGATTTGCAAAATTGTTCTCACGGTTCTGAACACAAGCAGAATCATGGTAAAGGTGGTTGCAAGCATTAATTGCAGCGATGTGTTGGCGAACGCATTTTGAATAAAAAAATGTAGGGTGCGTTACGGCAAATGTTCGTAACGCATCTTTATATTAACAGACGACGTAGTCAGCGCTTTATTTATAAAAGTAAGGAACAGTTGTTAAGAAAGAATGTATTTGCTTGCCTGTCTATAAATTAGGGGGAGTTATTGCATTGCTTCAACCACTATGAAGGCAATATTGGACATCAGTTTCTCGCGATCTTCTAGAGGTGCTTCTGAACCGGCAATGAATACAGCGATCGCAACGCGCTTTCCATTGGGTGAAGTCACAATCCCAACATCATTTGTAGCAGTATTTCTGCCCTGAACATCTTCACCAGTACCAGTTTTATGTGCAATTGACCAATTCTTGGGTAAGCCTGCTTTTAGCCGCTTCTGTCCTGTTGGAGAGTCAGTCATAATCTGGAGTAACAAAGCGGTATTCAGAGATGATAATAACTGATGTGAGTGCAGCTTTGCCAAAAGGTCAACCATACCTTCAGGAGTAGCGGTGTCTCGCGGCTCGGTGAGATACTTTTCCAAAGCAGCTTTTTTAACGCTCACAGGAATTTTTTGCACTGCTGAGTTGAATTTTTGCTCGTCAGCCAATTCTGGTTGAAAGTTTGTGAGTCCCACACTCTCAGGCTGTAGCTGCTGCTCTAAGCGATCAACGCGAACGTCGTGAATTTTTAGCTTGCTTAAGATCGCATTGACTTGTTGAGTTCCACCAATCAATCGCACCAAAGCGTCATTTGCAGTGTTATCACTAATTCCGACAGCGCGTTCGAGAAGGTTTTGCACTGTAAACTGTGCATTATCACCTTTGAATTCCTTAATAATGGGACTCCATCCTGGAGCAAACTGCTGACGGGTAATGGTAACCGATTGATTGAGCGAAATCTTGCCCTCATCTACTTGTTTTAAAACAGCGATCGCACTGGGAAGCTTAAATACGCTTTGCATAGGAAAGCGCTGCTTCCCATTGAGAAACCAGCTTTCGCCAGTATTCAAGTCCAAAACCCCGATACCAACTTTGCCTCGGACGGCTGAAATGTCAATATGCTTTAACCGATTTTGAAGTATTGCCCTATTAGGAGTTACAGATGGTTCTTGTGCTGTGACTGGAAACGACATAAATGTTATGACAATAACCAATCCCAAAGAAAGCCAAAAACGACGTACAAAAACTGAAAACATCTACTGTTTGCTTGTAATAAAAGATATTCAGACGATGTTGAAGACACTTAGGTTTCATATTATGAGCTTTTGACCAATTACTGGATTTCTCTTTTGCCCCTACCTATTGTCATAAACAACGATCATCACAAAAATTGTGTAAGCAATTCCCAAAACAAGTCCGCCAGTAAAACCAATACCCAAGCCAAAAATAAAACTAAGCATAAAAATACATAGTTAGGTAGATATTTGCATCTGATAATGTCTGCAGCTAGATAACAACCCTTCAACGATGCAAAAGTTAGCACAGAAAGATTACTCTATCCGGCCGGCTTTGCGTCAAAAACTGGAAATAATGTGTTTTCCCGTATTTCAGTATGGAATAATTTGTCACTTAATTGCAATACGGTTCAGTTAAGGCTAAAAAGCTGATTAGTGATATGAAATTTCGGAGCT
>JAQYWN010000306.1 GCA_029379265.1 Rhizonema sp. NSF051 | reverse complement strand
ATATATCATTTATGTAAAATGATTTACAAAATCAAATGATAATCTCACATTGATCTACAGAAAGTAAGTTGTGATACTTGAGAATAACTAAAATTAACTGAAGAAAAGGCTAGAAATCGCCCTTGTCTGCAAGTTTTTTTGATTTTTAGAGCATAAATACCTGTAAATCAAGTTTCTTATTCCGTCAAGACAACAACTTTTCGTGCAGTAGAATGTCAGTAAGACATGACATTTGGAAAGTCCCAAGTTCCAACGAATATACTTCTTCTCATCCTGATTAGAGAGAAATAAAGTCAAAAACGAAAAGCTCGAGCTACGAAAAATAGTCTATTTCAGGCTAGTCAGTGCTATAAAAGAATATCTCACATACTAATATATTGTGTGGAGCAAGGATAAAAAGGAGAGCGTTGCCAATATGTCTCAGCTTCCGGATAGTTTCATTACAGAGGTAGCCACCAGATATGGTGTGACTAAAACAGAGAGAGATACCCTGCTAATGGCATTAAACAACTGCTCAGGTGCCGAGATAGCTGCCAAATTAAATATTTCCCAAGCAGCAGTGAGAAAAAGACTAGGAGAAAGCTATCGTAAGTTTGGCATAGAAGGTAGTGGTAATAAAAAACTCAATAACCTTAGGCAAACGCTATTATCCCAATATCAAAAAAATTCGGTAATTAGTCCAACACGTTGTGAGGATTGGGGTGAGGCTGGTGATGCTGATGGTTTTTGGGGCAGAGAAGAGGAAATTTCTGACTTAGAGCAGTGGATTGTGGACGATGCTCCTCATCGTTGTAAATTGGTGACGGTGTTGGGCATGGGAGGCATTGGGAAGACAGTGCTAGCATCACAAGTTGCCAAAAAAGTCCGGGAAGATTTTGACTATCTCTTTTGGCGATCGCTTCACACTCTTCCTTCTTTAAGTGAGATTCTCACACAGTTGCTACACTTTCTACTTCAAGATGTTGAGTTTAAGTTACCAGACAACGACAACGGCAAAATTCTGCGACTGATTGAAGTCTTGAAAACAAAACGTTGTCTGGTGATTTTCGACAAAGTGGAGGCTGTTCTCCGTAGTGGTAACGGTAAAACTTATGAATGGGCAGGAGAGTACAAACCAGGGTATGAGAAATACGGTTACTTATTTAAAAAAGTAGCTGAGGCTGCACATGATAGTTGTCTGCTGCTGACTAGTCGGGAAAAGCCCAAGCAAGTCGCATTACTTGAGGGAAAAAACCTGCCAGTAAAAGTGTTACACCTTAAGGGCTTGAACAATGAAGAAGCTTGGGCAATGCTTCAAGATAAGGGATTTTCTTGTTCAGATGCTCAGTTAAGCGAATTGGTGGAACGATACTCAGGAAACCCTTTAGCTTTAAAGATGGTTGCCACTACAGTTTATGACTTATTTAGCAATAACACTACTGAATTTTTAACCCAAATTCGTCAAGAAACAGCAGTTTACGGAGATTTTCGTGCTACTTTATCCCAGCAATTTGATCGTCTCTCAGATTTAGAAAAAGAACTGATGTATTGGCTGGCAATCCATCGCCAGAATGTCTCTCTCACAGAACTTAAGGATAACCTGATTGCACCACAACCAGTAACCAGAGTTTTGGAAGCTGTCGAGTCTCTGTTGCGGCGATCACTCATTGAAAAAGAAGCCGATTCTGGTAGGTTTCGCTCTTTATCTGTCGTCATGGAGTACGTTACAGAGCAGTTGATTGAACAGGCTTATGAAGAAATACGACTTGGAGAAAAACAGGAATTTATCAATTCCTACCCGTTAATGAGGGCGCGATCGCTTTCATATCTTCGCAAAACACAACAGCAATTGATCCTCGAACCAACCGCAAAGAAATTACTTAGTGTTTTCGGCAAAGAACTCGAACCCAAGTTACGTAGAATGTTAGCTAGCTTACGAACTCAGTCTCCACCACAAAAGGGATATGCTGCTGGTAATCTGATAAATCTGTCGCGTCAACTTCAATTCGCCCTGAGTGGGCGTGATTTTTCTAATTTAACGATCCAGCAGGCAGATCTTGAAGATGTTAATTTGCAAAATACTAGCTTAGAAAATACCGATCTGACTAACTCGGTCTTCACTCAAACAATGTCAAGTCTAGTATCAGTCAGATTTAGCCCGAATGGAAAGTTCTTTGTCACAGGCGTAATTAATGGAGAAATTCGGCTCTGGCGGACAACAGATATTAGGCAAATTTACATCTATAAAGGACATACTAATTGGGTTTGGGCATTTGCCTTTAGTCTAGATAGTAAAATTCTTGCAAGCGGGAGTGCAGATAGCACTGTCAGACTCTGGGATGTAGAGACAGGTGAGTGTCTGCGAACGCTGAGTGAACATACAAATAAAGTTTACTCCGTTGCCCTCGACTCGCACGGTCAAACCTTAGCAAGTGCTAGTGAAGATCGCACCATTAAACTTTGGGATATGAACACTGGAAAGTGCTTAAAAACTTTAAGCGATCACACTGATGCAGTTCTAGCAGTTACCTTTCGTCCGCTCTCTCCCGATCTGCCTGACTACGAAGATAACATCTTAGCCAGTGGCAGTGCTGATGGTACAATTAAGATTTGGGATATAAATACAGGTGAATGCCGGAAAACGTTAAGACAACATAACGGCAGTGTTTACTCTGTTAATTTCAGTCCAGATGGACGAATACTGGCAAGTGGTAGCGAAGACTATACGGTCAAACTTTGGGATATTTCCTCAGGAGAATGCATAAAAACATTTAGCGGACATAGTAAAAAAGTTTACTCTGTGCGCTTTAGAGCTGATGGACGTACCCTTGCTAGTAGCGGTGAAGATCGGATGATTAAGTTATGGAATATTGATACGGGTGAATGTTTAAGAAGTTTATCCGGACATGAGAGTCAGGTGTGGGCGATCGCCTTTAGCCCTGATGGCAGCAAACTCATCAGTGGCAGTGATGATCAAACGGCAAGACTTTGGGATGTGGCAACCGGAAAATGCCTTAATGTTTTGCGAGGTTATACTCGTGATATCTATTCTGTAGCATTTAGTCCAAATAACCAAATTCTTGCTAGTGGGAGTGATGACGCCAAGATTGGGCTTTGGGATTTAAGTACAAGTAAAAGTCACTCTTTAGTAGGACATGTTGGACGCATTCGCTCTGTCACCTTTAGTCCTGATGGGCAAATTCTTGCCAGTGGTAGTGCTGACAATACTATCAAGCTTTGGGATATTAGAGATATTGGAAATAGCAAATGCATCCACACCTTAGAAGGACATACGAATTGGGTGTGGACAGTAGTGTTTAGTCCTGATGGCAAAACTTTGGCCAGTAGTAGTGAAGACCGTACTATCAGAATATGGGACATCCAGACGAAAGAATGCTTGAAAGTATTAATTGGACATAAACAGTGGGTGATGACAGTTGCTTTCTGCATGAATGGTAAGATGTTAGCCAGTGGTAGTGCTGATAGTACAGTTAAGCTTTGGAATCTTGACACAGAGCAGTGTATTACGACTTTAACAGATCACACAAACATAGTTTGGTCAGTAGCATTCAGTTCTGATGGCAAAACTTTGGCAAGTGGTAGCGAAGATCAAACCGCTAGACTTTGGAATATAAACACAGGTGAATGTCTCCAGGTTCTGGATGGACACAGTAAACAAGTTTACTCAGTAGCATTTAGTCCGGATGGACAGATTCTTGCTACTGGAAGTGGTGATGCAACTATCAAGTTGTGGTCAGTTAATACAGGTAACTTTTTAGACCATCTTACATCCGGACATACAGCAGCAATTCGCTCCGTAGCGTTTAGTTCTGATGGGCAACTACTTGCTAGTGGTAGTGAAGACGAAAGTATTCAGCTTTGGGACATCCAAAAGTGTCGCCGCCTACAGCAGCTAAAATCAGATCGACTTTACGAAGGCATGAAAATTACAGGTATATCCGGTTTGACAGATGCAGAGAAAGCCTCTTTGAAGGCTTTAGGTGCAGTGGAAAAGGGCGATAGCTTGCCTGTTTAACTAATACCACTCCTTTTCAAGGTATGCACCCCGAGCGATGAAGTGCGATACGGATGTGCGCCGTTGCAACGCATCGCACAAAGAGTGAACATTTTGGTAATCTTTAACTTTAATTAAGATAGATAGTAACAATTGCTTAACTGTAATCGATGAAAAGAATCCGTCAAAGAATCCTTCGTCGAAAAGCCCCACCACCTCTAATAATGAATCGTGATGGCGGCTTCAACGTAGTGCGTAAAGGTGTCCCTAAGTTCTATTGGGGCGATTTCTACCATTTGCTGCTGACTCTTTCTTGGTCTAAGTTTCTGGCGTTGGTCGGTTCAGGTTATATATTTATTAACGTCCTATTTGCTCTAGGATACTTAGCAATAGGAGATGGCATTGAACATGCACGACGTGGTAACTTCCTAGACACCTTTTTTTTTAGCGTCCAGACTATGGCTACCATCGGCTACGGAGCAATGTATCCTAGAACACTTTCCGCCAATGTCCTAGTGTCGATCGAAGCGCTGTTAGGGCTTTTAGGCGTAGCTATGGCGACTGGACTCATGTTTGCTCGGTTTTCTATTGGTAAGGCGCGAGTATTATTTAGTCGTGTGGCAGTGATTACTCCTTATAATGATATGCCGACTTTGATGTTTCGCGTTGCCAATGAACGCGAAAACTGGATTTTAGAAGCACAAATCCACCTAACTTTGGTACGTAGTGAAATCTCTACAGAAGGTTATGAGATGCGTCGATTTTACGATCTGCCACTGGTTCGCAGTCACTCACCACTTTTCGCCCTAACTTGGACAGTCATGCATTCAATTGACGAGAATAGTCCCCTTTTTGGAGTGAGCTCAGCAGAGATAGCTAAAGATAATATGGAATTATTGATGATATTCACTGGGCTAGATGAAACCCTCTCTCAGACTATCCATGCCCGTCATTCGTTTATCTCAGGGGAAATTCTTTGGAATATGCGGTTTGTAGATATTTTGTCTAGAACAAAAGATGGAAGGCGCTCCATTGACTTCTCACACTTTCATGATGTGATCCCACTAGAAAATGAAAACCTGCTGTCCAACCAGTGGCAGACGCTGGAATGATCAAGACTTAACCTTTTCGCAGGGGATTCAAGCAAAGACATCCTGTGCGAAGCACGAAGGGTCTCCGAACAGATACTGTTTCTATTCCGAATGAATTTGTAGGCATGAACCTGCTGTATGCTCATGCTGGGCAGACTGTCTTTCATATTAACATAAATGTCCAAAAATACTCACGTCGATTTGCAAAAAGTGCATAAGTTGAATTAACTACAACTATTAATTTGAAAATCCGTTGAAGAGGTACAGTATGCGCTTATCACTGGTTATTAGCATCTTCTTAACTCTATTGCTCTCTGGGAATGTACCTGTTATGGCTCTGACGCTAACACAAGCACAAGCACAAGCTGTACAAACCGTAAATTTTACTAAGGCCAATTCCTTTCAACTCAGTGGTGGCTCTATAGTTGTTAGTTACTCCAACACAAGCATCTCAGGAGTCCCAGTATTAAATTACCGTGACAATAATACCAATCTTAACTTCTCTGGTCAGGAAATTAGTATCCAGGAAACTGAGCTTGGTCAGTTAATTACAGTCACTTTGGAAGCAGTCCCCGATCTACGCACAGTGACCTTTAGTATCATTCTTCCATTGGTCAATCTGAGTACTAGATCTGAAACTGTTCGGATTAAAGTCCCTGGGATCACGACCACTACTCGTACCACTATTGCAGGTCCAGGAGCTGGTCCAGAGAAAACTTATTCTACAGTCAACCTGGGAGGAACAGCTAAATTTGTTGTGTTCTAGCCGCAAGGAAGTAGCGATCGCTACCTGCAGCCTATTGGGATAGGGACAACCTATTATTCTCTCTCGCCTCGTTGCCTTATATGGTGATGGGGTTTTTAGTGGTTCAATGATCTCTAAAAAACCAATCATCTCGATACCATTGAGTATTCCGGCTGAGTCTTGGATAAGTGCCATTTGTCGAGCCAAGTCTGTTTCATCTAGAGCCTGCAACTAAGCCAGAGTCTGTTGGTAACTAGGTTGCTTGGCTTGAAATATGATAATTCAGGTTTTGCTTGGCATAAGCTAGCAATTCTTCCGTCCATTCTGTAAACCAAGCAAAGACCAAATGTAGAAATGCGTCAAAAGTAGAAGATATTGAGTTAAAAGGACATTGGTTATTACATGCTGTTGGATGGTATTGTGACTTAAATTTTTATAGCTTTCTTGCCGTCATGCCGATGCGAGTGAGTGCTGGTCAAATCGCTCTGTACATAAGGGTGAATCGTTTTTTTAAGCTTCATCATTTGTACTAGTTACCATTGCCACCAATATTCCTAAAATTTTATCTACAGGTGGAAACAAATATATAGTAGGGTCAATGGTTACTGCATTATTTCTTAGACTCAAAAAAGTCCACTGTGTTGCTGTAGTAACTACACCAAAAACTTGTTGCATATCTTTATTAAACTTATTGGCAGCCACCATTTCAGCAATACATTGGGGTAAGCCTAAAGCTAAATCTGACTTTTTGGCTTCAACTACGGTTATTACGGGTTTAACGATTGTAATACTAATCGGACTTTTTGATATTAAGAAGTCGCACACACCGTTTAAACCATTTGATTTGTCTACATTAAACGTTTCTCCTGAAAACACGTTAATAGGGATACTGGAAATTTCTTGCAATTCTGTTAATATGGGACTGATAATTCGTTCGCTTTTTTCTTTTTCACTTCTCAATTCTAGAATAACTCTTGTCGCGTTTCTTATAAGAATTTCATTAAGTAAATTGCTGGGTTGTATTCGGGGAGCATCTGAAAATATCTGTGGTGTTTCTTGAATTAACTCTAGTTTAAATTGATTGATTACACTGGGTAAATCGTTGAAGTCTGAGTACGCCATAAGTTTTGTTTTATTCTGAAGAGTAATACACAACCGATTTCAATCCAAAAATGGGTATTTAGTAAATGCTGATACGGATGTGCGCCGTTGCAACGCATCACGCTCTGGTGGTGAGAATGTGGAGGACGCGATCGCCTTTTTTGTAAGATGCGATCATGTCCTATACATTTAAGTTATTATTTTTGAGATAGAGGTATGGAATTTTTTATAAAAGTGCGATCGCTCTTTGGTTCCATGTTCTAATTTTTCGACTTTTTAAAGTATCGCTTATATACAAAAGTCTATAAAGCTATCACCTCCAACTTTCTTAATTTTTTCAAAAAATGATTTTGAAAACAAAATTTTCGCTCATGCGATCCGGATGTACAGTGAAGCCTAAGGGCATGGCTGAATATTTAGACGATCATTAGTACAAGGGGCAAAGGAAGTAGAGTTATAGCAACGGATTGATGCTTAAGACAATAATCAATTGACGATGTACTTGTTTCTGGCGTCTACCGCCAAATTGTCCTAACGACTTTGGCGACTGCTATACCATCCCAAACAGCCCTCAACCTTGTATTTCAAGCTTTTTAATTTTTAATTCCAAGGTAGTGATCGCTACTCCTTTTGCTCAACCAATCCATCAATCCAATCCAAAATAATTTTGTTCACCTGTTCTGGACTTTCATCGTGAGGACAATGCCCCACATTTTCCAGAGTCAGCAGTTGTAGATTCTGATTATATTGAGCAAATTGTTGAGCAAGTGCTGGAGGAACCCATCGATCTTTTTGTCCCCAAATCAAAAGCATGGGAATTTGTAAAGTTGGCAATAACATCTTCACACTGGGACTGTAGGTGGGACGAGTTGCTGCTTTAAAAATAGCGATAAAAGCACGGACGGCATTTTCGTCTTGGGTGGGTGTGACAAAAATATCCAACAATTCATCTGTGATCGCATCCCGCCTGGCATAAGCAGAAGCAGCCCAGCTACTCAATATTTTTGGTCGGCGCACCAAGCCGAACACAGCTTTCAGTATAAATCCGGAAGCAACAACAGATTTTATCCCTGCGACAGCAGGTTGCAGCCAAGCAGGGATCGCCTCTTGTTCTAATGTTGGATCAGGCAAACTCATCATCACTATACTTTGCACCATATCGGGATGGGTAGCGGCAGCTGCTAGACAAACGAGTGAACCAAGAGAATTTCCCACCAATACCACTGGTTGACAAATAAATGCTTTCCAAAAATCGTAAACCTGCTCTACCCAAAACTGTATGCTATAATTAGCTGTTACTTTCTCAGAAGCGCCCCAACCCAACAGATCAAGAGCATAAACAGTATGGTATTCGCCCAGTACTTCTAAATTCTGTCGCCAATGACCAATAGAAGCACCAAATCCGTGTAGCAAAATGACAGGTATTGCCTTTTGGTTATTTTTAGCAGGACGGATATATGTGTAGCGAGTTTGCCAGCCCCGCCAAACCCAGTCTCTTTGATTACCAACCCGCTGCTCCCAATTTATCGTAGTGGTCACATTTGCCTCCCAATTTCATTTATAAATCGATAGCAACTCCTAACAACAGAAGTCCGTGCAAATTACTTCCATCTGTCTGCCTAGATGTTCAAGCTAAACATCAGTAAATTGAGTTAAAAATTCCTCTTTTTCAACATGAAAACTTAGTAAAACTTAAAAAAAATTAACTAATACAC
>JAQYWN010000305.1 GCA_029379265.1 Rhizonema sp. NSF051 | reverse complement strand
CGGGATCCCCTCTGGGGATTGGGGGAGGGGGTTCTTTTCAATTGGTTTGAGACTCATTATACCCAAAAACAGAAAAGAGGCCTGACAGACCTCTTCACAACTCCCTACAAATAATTTTTTATATAAGAAAATTACAGTAGCCCAGTATTTGTTCCTTGCTTACCGGTTGCTAGTTCCACTTTCACAATTTTGCCACCCATTTTCATGATGCGTTGCTGTTCGCGAAACCAATTTTCGTAGGGAACGAGCTTAGTGAAGTAGGTATTTTGCAATTCGCGTTGAGTACGAATCCGGGTTTGGCTGGGAACACAAGCAGTAATTTTAAACATCCGCATGGCGTTATATCTCCTGTAGCTACGGTGAAAACTTTTTTATTTCAAAATTTTGAGTGCGTGTTATTAAAATAATCACTCAAGGTTGGAAATCAAGCGTCAATACTAGACAGCTGGCACAAACCAATCAGCAATGTACCGAACAGATAAGCGACAAACCCTCTAGCACTCACAATTGATTTCCTAACCTTAAATTAAGCCGCACTTAAATTATGATTAAGTGCAAAACATCTCTTAGCTCAAGCCAGAAGAGATATAGTCGAAGTAAACGCCCATTTCTTTACCGGCATCAGAACCGACTAAGCTAGCGGTAACTTCCTTCATTGCTTGGATAGCTTGCACGGTAGCACCGACGGGTACACCCAAGGAATTGTAGGTTTCCTTCAAGCCATTGAGCACACGCTCATCAAGGATTGAAGAATCGCCTGCCAACATTGCGTAGGTAGCATAGCGGAGGTAGTAGTCCAAATCGCGGATGCAAGCAGCATAGCGACGGGTGGTGTACATGTTGCCACCTGGACGGGTGATGTCAGAGTACAGTAAGGACTTAGCGACTGCTTCTTTAACAATAGCAGCAGCGTTAGCACTGATTGTGGTAGCAGCACGTACCCGCAATTCGCCAGTTGAGAAGTAGCTTTTTAGCTTCTCGAGGGCTGCGGTATCCAAGTACTTACCTTGCACGTCTGAACTGTTAATAACAGCGGTAATTGCGTCTTGCATGTTGTTATGTCCTTATTTCCAACTTTAATTGCAATACTGTTTAGTGAAACAGCTTCGCCCTATGCCAGAGCACCAACTAAGTAGTCGAAGTAAGCGCCAGCTTCACTAGCATCTTCGCTTGATAACAGTGAGGCAGCAACGTTCTTCAGACCGTTGACGCCAGCAGAAACAGCCTCGATAGGAGTTCCGAGAGACTTGTACATTTCGCGAACGCCTACAACACCAATTTCTTCAATTGGGGTAACATCACCAGAAACAACTCCGTAGGTGACAAGACGGAGGTAGTAATCTAGGTCGCGCAGACAGGTTGCTGTCATTTCTTGACCGTAAGCGTTACCACCAGGAGAAACAACATCAGGGCGCTTTTGGAACAGCTGATCGCCAGCTTGCTTAACAATGCGCTCACGGTTCTCTGTCAAAATTTGAGCGATGCGGAGGCGACGTTCACCACCGGTGACAAAGCTCTTGATCCGATCCAGTTCGCCAGGGCTGAGATAGCGAGCTTCTGCATCAGCATTCACGATGGACTTCGTGACGATACTCATTAATGGATTCCTCCAATACTAAGTGAAACCAGAATTTGATTAAACTGGCGCGACGTTATCAGCTTGTTTTGTCGTTTCCCCAGTCACAACAGTTCAATAACTGCTGGAACTTTTTCCAAAGATGGAAGGTTAGGTAAAGACAAGTACACAAGCCTCTAAACTTCTGCTACCTTAAGGATTTATTTTCGGGCATTATGTAGAGCAATTATTACTTGTCTTAACAGTTTGTAATATTGCTTTTCATGTTTACTATCGCATACTCAAGATGAAAGCGATATTAAGAAAAGTTACAACCCGAGGAGGGAGTCAAGCCGCCAAGGGCGGCAAGGCAGCTATGCTGAGGGCAGAGGGCAGAAGGAAGATGTAAGTTTTAATACCCTAGTGAACCATCTGTTCTCTGTCCTGCCTTGCCCAAATCGGATAGAAGCCCTCACCAAATTGGAGGTTGGTGGTCAACAATTGCGTTGGGGTCCAAGCCCAAACTGTATTGTCTTATACCTTCAGGATAGCTGCCTTTCTTGTTGACTAATGACAAAGAATTAACCTGCTTAACGATCGCTAAACCGTCCTGTCAGTACAGCCGGAGACAGGCTGGACCAAGACTGTTTCACCAAATCGGCTGAGGCCTTCACACTACCGAGGTAGTTACCTGCGGGTAGCGATGGGAAGCGTGGATAAGGAACTACGTCTTCACCAAAGTACTGGGCATACTCTGAACTTTCAACGATCGCCTGTACAGCCGCTTTTAAACCGCTATCAGCCAGTAGTTTGTTATAGGCGCGAATTTCTGCTTGAGTTGCGGGTGCACGTCCTAACAGGTGACGGAAGATGAATTCAATCACCTTGGTGTTCGGATAGGGGGTGTAGAAGCGCTTGCGATAGATTTCCGAACTGGCAAGCTCGCGGACAAACTCCCGCACGGAAATTTCCCCATTCCGCAATTTACTATCTAAGTCAGTACGACGGAAGTAGTCAGGAACTTGACCGCTAAACACATCCATCACCTGACAGTAAATCGCGTTGATTGTCTGTTGTGTTTCCGACTGGTTTGCGCCTGTAGTCATACGGTAAATACGTGCTGGTTTGCGACGGTTTGTACCTACGCCCACCTCAACGGACTGTCCGCGACCATCGTTGTAGGAACGACCCAATTCAATAAACAGCGGCTTGCTCTTGTCGATTTCTTTCGCTTTCGTTGCGATATCTGCGATCGCCTTCGCCAACAGTGGCATTTTAGCACCGTCCATCCGTGCTTCTACAGGCTCAAAGCTAGGAACGACGATGTCATTGTTCTGCTTGGTGAGCTGGTTGTAAAGCTTCTCGGTATTCGGGAAATTCGCCGCCGGTAAAGTTGGGAAGCGGTTGTAAGGCACCGTATCTTCACCAAACGCCTGGAGATACTCCTGAGTATTCACCATTGCCCGGATAAATGCCCGTAGACCCTGCCCCGCTAGTACTTGATTATACTTGCGTATTTCTGCTTGGTCAATAGGAGCGCGTCCTAGGAAATGTTTAGTTCCCAGTTCAATCACCTTAGTATTTGGATATGGTGTATAGAACTCTTTTTGGTATAAATTAGAACAACCTAATCCTTCTATGAATTCCTTAACAGTGATTTCACCATTACCCAACCTGCTTTGTAGCACTGTAAATTCGTTTTGAGCGATGTAAGGTGCAACATCACGCTCGAAAATCTGGCGGAATCCAGCGCGAATGACGGTATCCACTGAGACTTTGTCATTGATACCCGCAACCAACTTAAAGGTTTTCGTTTGTTCGCGCTTCTTGGTAACACCTTGATTAATCCGGAACTGGATATCTGGTTCCGTCCGCAATTCCGTGACTGTACCTAGTTCCACAAAACGCGGCGTTTCTTCCTTCTGGACTTTTGTGCCGATATCCTGGATACTACCTACACGTAGTTGCCGCAATGCCAAACCTTGGGGAGTTACATAGCGTTCGTATGGTACTGTATCTTCACCAAATGCCTCACTGTACTCCAAAGAGTCAACAAAGGCATCTATCAGCCCGTACAAGCCCTTCTTGGCACAAATATCAAAGTACTTGTTATTTTCCTGACGACCGTAGGTAGGACGACCTAACAAGCGACGGTGGATATACTCAACTGCCTTACATACATAAAGGGGAGTCCAGTACAGCTTGCGGAACAGATCCGACTTAGCCAAAGCACGGATAAACTCCCGTACAGAAATTTCCCCGTTTTCCAGTTTAATTTCTGCAACTTTTAACCGCTGACCTTCATAAACATCCCGACCGAAGACTTGCAGGTAAGCAGCCCGAATCAGTGCTTGAGTAGAGCTTTCGCTGTATTTTACACTGACTCCCGTTGGTGTTCTTCTCCCTCTTGTACCGGGAAGTTGATCCAAACGGAACACTTTCGGACCAAGGGAACCTGGAAACTCACCCCGCGCATCGGGATTGCTGTTTTGATTATTAATACCAGGACCCGAATGAATCAGGATGCGTTTGCTGTCCTTACCAAAAGGTGCTGGACGTGTGCTTGGGTTGCGAGTTTCTTTCGGGAAGATTGCCCCAAACTGAATTTCCAGTGGGTCGTTACCAGAACCATAAGGATGCTGGTCGGGCAGTGGCTGCTCGTAGTCAGCAAAAGTCGTGATAAACTGCGGGACTTTGCGGAAAGGCGCACTGTATTTGAACAGGTCTTGCTGCGGTCCCCAGTTACGGCATTCTTGTGCTTCTTGCCCTAAACCTCGGATGTATGGTACAGTTTCTTCACCGAAGTAGTCAGCGTATTCCTTAGAATCTACCAAAGCATCGATTAAAGCTGGCAGACCGCCTTTAGAAATAATCGAGAAGTATTCCTGCACTTCTTCCCGACTACTTGGTCCCCGTCCTAAGACGTGACGGAAAGCAAGTTCCAGGGCGCGGCTATTAATAAATGGTTCGTAAAACTGTTGGCGGTAAAGTGGAGATTTCGCAACACGGCGGACAAACTCTTTCATCGAGATTGTGCCATTCTTCACCTGGGATTCCAGGTTAGAAATCGATTGGCTGTAAGCACGGGTGATATCACGCTCAAAGATTTGCCGATACGCAGCTTTGACTATCTCATTTTTCTCAGATGCAGACAATCCAGGCTTCATCACAAACTTGGGACGCCTTTCTGCTGCATTAAAGTAAATCTGGGGCAGTTCCAAGCCTTGTTGGTCGTTTGAAGGTCTTTGACGCAGTTTATTAGAAGGAGTGGGTGCTTTAAATTCGGAAATCAAAACATCCATGTACTGATTAACAGTTTCCGCTCCCTCTGGATCTTTACGGAAATATGAAAGAGCTGCTGCTTTTATTTCAAATAAAGCAACAATTGTGGCTTCACCAGAACAAGCGTTTTCGATGATTTCCCGCAAACCACGCGTGTTAACTATGATGATATTCGGATCTCCAGCTACGATCGCATAAGTAGCGTAGCGTAAGAACCATGATAAGTCCCGCAAGCTCTTAGCCATATTGCTAGGACCATAACGGGAAACGTTGATTGGTCTAAAGCCTGGAGGAGTTGGACCACTTGGCGAAGAATTAAAAATGGAGCGTAAATTTTCTAGGAAACCACCGCGACTTTCTACGTAGGTCACGTTTCCTAATTTCATCCCTTCTCTCACATCTATGGCAGATGTAACTGCCATTGCCAATTCTGGTTCCTTAGGTTTTTCTAAGAAAGACATCGGCGAACCACCCACAAAAATGCGGTTGGCAGCGCGTGAGACAATAACTTCAGAATTTTCTGTGAGCTTCTGGGCTATTTCTAAGCGCTTTGCACCAGATGCAAAATAGCTTGCTAGCTCATTAAGTTCACCAGATCCGAGAAAGCGGTCTTGTTGCTCCGCTTGCGAAATAGTCGAGCCAGCTAGGGTTTGATATAGTTGCGGACGCGCAACCGAGCTTCCACCACTTGCCTTAACACTCATGAGATTTGTAAAACTCCTATCATATTATTTTTGTGTTAAGTCTGGGTTGCTTTTGGGCTTGACACATCTAAGTGTTTATGCATCTAGAGTGTTGCCTTCAAGACTGCTAAAAAAATTAACCCAGTCAGCTATTAGATTAGAACGTTTTGTGGTTTATCTGTCGCAATATTAAGAAGTGTGTCAAAAATTTAGCTTTAATGTATCAGGTTGTTAAGCTGGGACTCGGAAAATGATCTCATCGTTGTTACAAAACTTCATGAGACTCACAGAAATAATTTTTTCAGGCGATCGCTTTGTATCTAGGTCTCAGGTAAAAGTTGTCAAAGTCCAATTAATTTATTGAACCGCCAAGAACGCCAAGAATCAGTAGAGTTTGCGATCTGCCTAAGTAGGCGGGGAGAAAGCGAGATTGTGTGAGATATAGCTGAATTGGCACAGGGGCTGATGAACAAAATTCTGTTTTTCCCACTAACCACAAACAACCAACTTTCGCTAAACTCAGAAATGCTGCCATACTGCTCACCATGTCTGATTCTCAAACTGTTAGCACTGCTGTTGCCAAACTTTACGACACCTACCCCTTTCCTCCAGAACCGCTGTTAGATGAGCCACCTCCCGGTTATAACTGGCGCTGGAATTGGTTGGCTGCTTATAACTTTTGCACTCTCCAAAAACCGCAAAAGCAAGATATCCGCATTTTAGATGCAGGCTGCGGTACTGGTGTGGGAACGGAGTACTTAGTTCACCTGAATCCCACAGCAACTGTAGTCGGCATAGACATCAGTGCAGGGGCGCTTTCTGTTGCTAAGGAACGCTGTCAACGTTCGGGTGCAAACTCAGTTGAGTTTCATCAACTGAGTTTATACGATGTGGAACAGTTACCAGGGGAGTTTGATTTAATTAACTGCGTGGGAGTTTTGCATCACTTAAGCGATCCAATTCGCGGTATTAAAGCATTGGCGAAGAAGTTAGCTCCTGGCGGAATTATGCACATCTTCGTTTATGGCGAGTTGGGGCGTTGGGAAATTCAACTGATGCAAAAGGCGATCGCACTCCTCCAAGGTGAGCAACGCGGCGATTACCGTGATGGTGTCTTCGTAGGACGAACAATCTTTGCTTCATTACCACAAAATAACAGAATTGTCAAGCGAGAAAAAGAACGTTGGTCTATGGAAAATCAACGGGATGAATGTTTTGCCGATATGTACGTTCATCCCCAGGAGATTGATTACAACATTGAGACGCTATTTGCCCTCATCGACGCTTCCGAATTAGATTTTGTTGGCTTTTCCAATCCAGCTTTTTGGCAGTTACAGCGACTTTTGGACAAAGCACCGGAATTAATAGAACGCTCAGAAAAGTTAAGCGATCGCCAACGTTACCGCTTAATCGAATTGTTAGATCCAGAAGTCACTCACTACGAGTTTTTCTTGAGTCGTCCGCCCCTACCTAAAGCCGACTGGTCAGCAGATAACACCGTACTTGCGGCAATTCCCGACCGAAATCCTTGCATTGACGGATTTCCCAATCAGTGTGTATTCAATTACGATTACCAAATTGTTAATTTATCTGTAGCAGAGTTGGAGTTTTTGCGTCATTGTGAGGGGAAGTTAACAGTGGCAGAAATTTTGACGAGCGTAGAATTAGGGTTGGAGGGAGTGCGATCGCTCTTACGACAGCAGCTAATTTTGTTGACACCTGGGGAATGAAGATGGAACTGTGTCGAATTCACATTCAATGAAATAATTCCGTACCCATGCCAACTTTTTCACCACACACTACCATTTTGTCCGTTTGAACAATTATTATAAAGTTCGTAGTTGCGCTTCAGCGCTCTTGATATAATGATAGCGCTGAAGCGCAACTACGAGCCTACTTTTATTACAAGTAATAAAACGGACACACTGCCAACTTTTTCACCACACACTACCATTTTGTCCACCAGACAGAAACCAAAAACCTGACTCGTGAACAATAAGATTCTCGACTTCAATTGCATAACCTCGGCGGAACCAGGAAGTACATAGATCGTGGTGGAATGTATCAGATACTTCTACATTGATGTGTCGTAACCTTTGAGATTTTGGATTGAAAACGATGCGTACATATAAAAATAGGACTGGCTGCATTTATGACTTTGCTGACGATTGCATCAGTGTCTTTAGCAGCTAATTTGCCAGTAGCATTCACAGCGTCGCAGGTATTAGCACAAACGGTAAATGAGCGCAAAGCTGAAGCAGACCGATTATTTCAACAAGGTATAAAGCAATTCAATACGAGTCAATTCGTAGTAAGCACGAAGAGTGCTTAAAATCGAGCGATAAATCGCTCACTACATACCCCTCAAAATTAATGGGACAGACCACTACTATAAATCTACTGGCTTTAACCTATTTTGTAACCATTGTTCTAGGTCAGTGGTAGCAGAGATAGTGAATAATACATCCAATGCCTGATTATTGAGGTGTTCAACAAAACTACTAGTACAAGGAGTCAGTAGGGGCAGATTTGAGACTATTGATTTTGGAGTGAACAAGTTATCTCAAAGAAAACCTGCCCGTGCAGAAGACAGGAGTCAGCAGGGGTTCTACCACACTGTACCAGAGCAACACCAAACAATGTGATTGAGATTTGTAAAAAGCTGAGCAAGTATGACTCGGAGCAACACCGAATAGCGTTATGGATCAAGCTAAAACAGAACGTCAGGAAGCAAAAGGTTGGAAGGTTGGAACCGTTTCAGAGTTCCTAGAACTAACGCCAGAAGAGGCGACTTTAGTGGAAATTAAATTAGCTCTCAGTAAGTTTCTCAAAGAGCGGAGGCAAAAGCTGATGACACAAGCTCAACTGGCAGAAAAAATTCACTCCAGTCAACCACGTATTGCGAAGGCTGAGAATGGGGATGCCGCAGTATCTATTGAATTAATGATCCGAGCAATGTTGGCTACAGGTGCAACTCCTCAAGAAATTGGACAGTTTATTGCCAACATAGGATCAACACGAGTACCGCGATCGCGGAATTAAAAACACTTTTGTGAAGTGATTATCTCAATCAGAAGACTTCACCACCTACTGGTTCTCCACTGTCAATCTCACTATGTAAATTAGCTTACCCGCCGAAAGCCTCCCACTGAATTTCGTCTTAGAAATCAGTGGCGA
>JAQYWN010000304.1 GCA_029379265.1 Rhizonema sp. NSF051 | reverse complement strand
TATCATCCATTAGATATATTGACAAATCTTCAATCAGTTTAACCTGTGACGGATGGCCTGCGGTTAACTGAAGAGGAGAAAGAGAATTGGTCTGCATTGGCAGAAGCAGCAGGCTTAGGGAACAATCTCTCGAAATTGATTAGATACTGTGTGGAACATCGCCACATTGCTCCCCCAGTACCAGCGATTAACTTAGCAGCGTACACAGAACTGGGTCGAATTGGCAACAATATCAATCAAATTACCTATGCCATCAACCGGGCTGCCAAGTTTGGAGATGCGATCGCACATGATCCTCGTGCTGAGATTGAAGCCCTTAAACCATTGCTGCTTGAAGTTAAACAAAGACTCGTAGGACTGCCCGATACACCCGAAGAAGAAGCGATGATTACAACATCCTTGGAGGAATCCGAGTGATTGGCAACATCACCAAGGGAAACGGATTTTTCGGTTGTACTGCCTATGTCTTGGGAAAACCCGGCGCACAACTGATTAATACTAATATGGCTGGTGAAACGCCAACTCAACTTGCTTGGGAGTTCCGGACGATCGCTAACTTTAACCATAGAGTTCAAAAACCCGTACTGCACTTGTCGTTTAGTCCCGCTCCTAGTGATAGAACCCTTGATGAGTGGGAATTGTGCCAGATAGGACTTGAATTGTTGTCAGGGTTGGGTTTGGATAACAACCAATTTATCTTGGTTCAGCACAACGATGCTGAATACGAGGGACAGGTGCGACCCCACGCGCATATGGTCATTAACAGGGTATCGTCTGACGGTAAGTGCAATGACGATTATTTGGACTACTACCGCACAGAGAAAATCCTGCGTCAAATTGAACAACAATACGATTTAATCATCCAACCATCCAGTTGGTCTGTGGAGCGAAAGAAACCTTATCCAAAGCAGAGGGAACAGGAGCAACAGACGGGAACTACCAACATCATTCAACAGCTGCAAACGGCAATTTTGACAGCGGCAGCTGATCAGCCAGTAATGCCCGTGCTGGTCGCTCGACTCCTAAAAGACGACGTAAAAGCAGATGTCAAATACACCCGCACGGGTAAAGTCAAAGGCATTAGCTACGGTATTGGAGAAGAACACTTTGCCGGGAACGACTTGGGGAAGGTTTTCACATTCAATGGCTTGCAGAAGCACTTGGGTGTATCTTACAACCACTCACGGGACAAACCTGTTATCGAAAGCCTACAGGAAAGCTTTACTAGAGGGCGTGTAATTGATGATGCACGAGTAGAACACCTGCAAAATTGGCTCTGGTGGCGTGAAAGAGAAGAAACATTGACTGCCACTGGTGATGACTTTCAACGACTTACCGCACCAGCAGTGTTACCAGTGGGGTACAGAGCGATACGGCTTAAGCCGTTGCAACGCATCGCCACAGATGCACCGACGGAAATACCATCACCGAAGCATCCTGTGGAGCCAGAACAAACTCAACCTCAGGAACTAACAGTGACAGCAGCATTACCCGACTCTGTGGCTTTACCCAGCATCTTTGAAAAACTGAAACTTTCAATCAATGCAGCAGCTGCGGATTATCCCTCAATGCCAGAAATGATTGCCAAGCTGCACTCAACTAGTGTGAGGGTGAAGGTGGAATTTAGTGCTGAGGGGTTGGCTACAGGAATTTCTTATGAAATTGATGGAAGCTCTGTAAATAGCAGCAACTTAGGTGAACAATACAGTTTTGAGGGATTGCAGAACTTAGGTGTGGACTATAACCCCGAATGGGACAATCAATTGATTGAAACCATTGTGGATTATGGTTTAGAAGGACGTAGCATTGATGACAACTACATTGAACGGCTGAGAGGTTATCGCCAAGCTAAGCAGCTTGAACAACAGAGAATGGAACAGGTTCTTCAAGTACTGGGGATAAGGGAGGGAGTACCGATGGCGATCGCCCCAGTCGAAACAGAAAATACAGATAACCGGAAAGCTGTCGTCCATATTGATTCACAACCTAGCGTCAAAGCACCGCTGGATAATGACGTTGCTGCAACAATTTCGATTACCATTGGTGATCATTATGAGACTGTCGCAGAAGATAGTAACAGTCATGATTCACTCAGGGATAATACTTTAGAGAAAGACGCAGCTACCGAGAACGATCTAATCCAAGCTTCAACAAAGCAGGAGTACGCTGATAAAATTGGGGCGACTATTCGACAGTTATGGCAGCGCCAGGGGCAACCTCAGCAAATCAATGGTCAATATTATGATTTGGAGCTAGCTCTTGAAACTCTTCAAGTGATGCGAAAAAACGGAGAGCAGATTGCTTCTGTTCCGTTGGATTCAGCGGTTACGGCATCATTTCAAGGATTTACTCAAGAAGATTGGGACAGGTTTGACAAGGTAGATGCAGTGCTAAGAGCCGAGCATTTACCGCAAAAACAGCAGCGGCATCAAAGCGGTATAGAACTTGATTGAATGCGCCAAATTGATTTATATTGCTTGCACTCATTTTTAAGATGTTCTCTGAGTAAAGTTCCATCTATTAACACTATTAATGATTCGCGAATATTGTCTGGATTATAAAAAATTCTAAATAAGTGAACCTATTTGATGTTAACTTTCAGGATATTTACTGACGGGGCGACAAAAAAAGCTAAGATGTAGCTAAAATAAGCTCCATAGCCCTCAGACCCCGTTGATAATACTGACGCTTATTAGGAGAGAGTCTCATTAAATTGGTAACTAAATCTTTACATTGTTCCATAAAATTAACCCAAGTTTGACCATATAACCCGATATAAAAACTGCTGTGTCGCCTTTCTGTACGCCCATATTCTTTAACACGACCAACATATTTCTGGATACCTTTACGTTTGATTTGTTGTCCTTGGATTGTGGCAGAAGTGTAGGCGATCGCTATTAATAAAATTAGAGATATTAAACGCTCGCTAGATACCTTAGTATCCTCAAGATTATAACCCCCACTCTTAAAGTCTCGGAACATTTCTTCAATATCAAATCTTCTTTTATAAGCAGCGATCGCTAATTCTAAAGTCTCCATATTTGTCAAAATAAACCATCCCTCTTCTGGTGTAACTCCCAAGATTTTACGTTTCCATTTACAGGCAACATTAAAGCTGAAAAACCCTTTATTTTTGGTCACTTTTACCCCTTGCAGAAATAAAGAGATACCAGGGGCTAATCCCAAATCTTTGAGTTCTAACCAAACATCTGTTTTTATTTCAACAAAATGATTCTTTTTGAGACGCAGACAGAAATATATTTTCCATTCTTCAAGCCAGTTTGCGAGTTTTACTGAGCAAAATTCTCTGTCTCCTAAGACGCAGATTTTATAATTATTAAAAATGGGTAAAACCTTAGATAATATCGCTTTCTGTTCATCAATATTGCTACTCCCTAACTTTGGTAATAATTCAAAATAGACTGGAAATGATCTCTTGTCCCAAACCACACTTACCATGAATAAATTTACACAAGCCGCGAAGCTCGCCGGACAGAATCCTCTGCCCGGCAGACTTCGCCAATTTGTTCGGTCAATCACGACATGAATTATTTTTAACTCGGTAAAATTGATTGATAACCATGTCGTGACAATTGGGAACCAAATTTTTTCAATAGTTAGGTTTGGTAATGATAAAAATCTCTGTATTTTCTTTCTTCTACTTTCAAATATAATTGGAATCGGTAGAGCAGTCGCTAAGGTCTCTAAACCAACTTTTTTAATTGATTGCAGAAGAGTAATTAAAATTTTTAACAACAGGTATTCGGCAAGACTCAATTGACTTTTCAGGTGCGTTTGGTAAAATTTAGGCATCATTATCATTAGATAGGTCTTATTGACATAAGTAGACCTATCTTTTCTTACCATAAATCGTTGCATTCTTTATCAAATAAGCTTTTCAGGCTATTTTGTCGCCCCCTCAGGGATATTTATTGATATAGCCTACTTCTTGATTATCAAAACAGACGTAGTTTTTGTAATAGTTTCCATCAAACTCATATCCTGTAAAAGATAAATGCTTATGGGGATACTGTTCTTCAAACCATTGTTTAGCTTTTTCTTCTGTATCAAAGGTTTGTTTTGCTGCTTCACCTGGTGGTGGTAGTTGCCACGCGCTGCTATGAGAGGAGCTGCAAACATATTTAGCCATGATTATTTTGATAGTAATAATGTGTACTTGTATACAATCTTACGAATAATTTCCGTAAGGTTGTTAGCTGCCTTTCTTTATTGGTGCGGCAACAGTAATGTATCTTCAATCTGCTGTCGCACTTCGCGGCTTACGTAACAGTCGCTGTTGAGGCAATCGGCTAGCAGTCTATTAGCATCGTGGTACTGCTGTAGCATTTCATTTTGAGCGTCAGTGAACTGCCAATCATGACCAATATTGCGGTGTTCAATCATTACATTTCTAAGTTTTGCAGTCCAAGCTTCACCGTTTTTGTGCCACCACTGTTTGTGTGCTTCTTTCTCTTCTCGGTTAGGCAATTGGTCTTTGAGTTGTTGGAGCACTCGCTTTAACTCAGGATTATGAGTTCGTTTGATGTTGAGGTAGAGGCCTACGGCGTGAACTTCGGCGAGGGAGAGGGCGAAGTCGAGGTTTCTGGTGAAGGCTAACTCAGATCTTGCACCAAGGTTTTATTGCGAAAATCGCACCCGGAAAAGCTTATGGTGCCGTTATTTGGACAATGCCCATTGACCCCTTATTGAGAAGGTGCAAGATGTGAGCTAAGGCTCCAGCGAGGGCAAGATCTCGGGCTAGTCCTCGGTCGAGGTAGAAGACTGGGATGAGGTCAAGATCAATGCCGAGGTTAAGGTCGAGGGCGAAGTCGAGACCTCGCCCTTGGTCAAGGTTGAGGTAAAAGGCTCGCACGGCAGCAGGTTTATAAGGCGCTTCTACAGAATCAGATTTTTCTTTAACCCAAGTGAGAAACTGCTGTAACTTTTCATTACCTACTAAAAGCTCATCAATCGTGCTTTTACAATTACAGGTAAGCACAGCATTTCCACCATGACCAAAACTCGAGTTCACTTGGTTGTTAACATTAACCAATTCACGATCATAGTTTTTTACACCCCTGCTCATTGCTGGCAATTTCAAATCATCAAATCTGGTGAAGTAGTATTTGCTGAGCGGAAAATATACTACACGCCTGAAGCCGCTGAGGTGGCGGGGCGGAATTGGATACTCAATGCAAGTTGATCAACTTGCACGTATAAGGGCGATGTATACCAATTGCGATTATAACTAGCTGGCGCGACTTCCCACCGTACATCCATATAGCTAACCAAGGGATGATTGAACATTCATCACTCTTTTTTGTACTCGCCACGTTTGAAAACTATCATTTGGCGTATTGTTTTACATCAAATGATAGTTTTTTTGATTGGTTCCTGGAGCTTACAACTAGAAATAAGTGCTTATCAAGGCTATGGCTAAGAAAAGGAAGAGCAAAAAGATGGAAACAGGAAGAGTAGTAATCATCACTGGAGATAAGGGGGGTGTGGGTAAATCCACATTTGCTAGGGGATTGCTCGAACTGTATACAAGTAGAAAACTGAAATACCTTGCCTATGACTCAGATCATCGTAACGCTCAACTCTATAGGCATTACAACTCAAAAGAAGCAGAAGTAAAGCTGCTTGATATTTTTACTCGGGGTGGGGCAGACGACTTGCTTATTGATCTAGATAGCCAACGCCCCCAAAGAGCATTAGTGGATCTGCCTGCTCAATCAGGAGCATTTTTTGAGAACTTCGAGAAAGACTTAGGAGTATTTGATGCTGTAAAAGATTTGGGGTACAGAATCACTATGGCGAGCGTGCTTTCCAGAGTAAAAGATTCAGTCAATATCTTGCGCGTCCTCCATGAGTACTGTAAGGAGCGCGTAGATTACGTGATAGTAAAAAACTTGTTCCACGGCGAAGCTGACAAGTTTGAACGCTACGATAATTCTGAGACTCGTATCAACCTAAAGTCAGCTGGTGCGGTAGAAGTTTTGATGCCTGACTTATTTTTTAAACCATACGATTATGTTGATGAGATGAATTTATCGTTTGAAGGAGTTTCAAAAAGCAAAGCTGACATTACCATCAAAAGTCGTGTTTCGGCTTGGCTAAAGGAATTCGAGCAAAATATGCTGATCGGGGGTTCGTTGTTGGGACTAGAAAATCTAGCTCCAGTTAATCAAGAAGAAACAGGGGACAAGGAAACAGAAGCAGAAGAGAAAGCTCTGGTAAACGCATGAATACAATCTCTCATAAACGACTGGTGATGACAGCGGGTGATGCTAGAGTGGGTAAATCAACCACAGCCCGGTTATTACTGGAGCTTTACTTGGAGTTTAAACTTAAATTGCGAGCTTACTACACCGGCGAGCGCAACAAATTGTTCAATTATGAACCGCTATTAATAGTTAGCGAATTGCCATTAACGCGGGGTGGAGGAGATAGATTACTCATAGATTTAGAAAGATTCTCAGCGATTCAATTAGCTCTCTCGGACTTGCCAGGACAAAGTTTCCAGCAGTTTAAGCAATTTGCAAAGGAAGTGCAATTGTGGGATGCGATCGCTAGCATAGGCTACCGCATCACTTTTGTGCATCCAATTTCTGACCGCAGAGATTGCGTGGAATACTTGCAAGAGCTTTTCGATTACTGCGGAGACAAAGCAGACTATGTGATAGTTAAGAATCTCCTCTTTGACAACGAATTCCCCTATTTCGATGGTATTGATATCCAAAAGTGCATTCAGGAAATCGGTGGAGAAGAGTTGTATTTAGGAGCGTTATGGAAAGGTGCTTATGAATTAGTGGAAGCGATGAATTATCCTTATTGCCAAGCTATAGAGAGTGAGGAGATAGATTCATTGAATCGTTCTCGTATTTTTAACTGGAGGGAAGAGTTTCATCAACAAATTAGAAGTAATGCAACCATTTCTAATTTGTTAGGACTTACGGAGAAGAGGCAGGGGGCAGGGAGCGGGGAGCAGGGGGATAAGACCACATCGACACTAGACCAAATTACAAGGGAGAAGAGGCAGGGAACTCTTAGCAGAGGAGAAGACCCTACAAGTATTTCGCAATTTTTCTTTTCCCCCTGCACCCTGCCCCCTGCCCCCTGCTTAAAGAATTCAGGAGTCAGCTATGGCTAATTTAAATACGGTACTAGAAGGACTTTCCGACCAGCATAGACAAAAAGTTAATGATCTGGTTCGGATCGCTGGCATCAATCCAAAAGACCCTTTATTTCTGGTTTTGAGTTCCCTTGGCAAGTATGAGATCTTAATGGAGCAGATCCCAGACAAACTTGAAACTGTCGTGAAAACATGGACAGTTGAAATAGATCACAAACTTGACAAAGCATCAAGTGTCGCTCTTGTCCAACAAAAGAGTGCGATTGCTAAAGCTGCAGAGGCCTTGTTAAAAACGGGAGAGCAACAGAAATCAATTAAAATTTTCGGTTCTGTACTACCATTCGCTGTATTGCTACCAGTTATTTTTGGTGTAGGTCTATTAATTGGTAGCATAATTCCTGCTTGGAGAGGTGGTGGTTTAACAGAGCCAATTCGCCTAACTTTTGAAGAGAAAGAAACTTTGAGTTGGGCTAAATCAAAAGATGGGCAATTTGCCCGTCAATTTATGCGGTGGAACGATTTTGATATGAATGTTTGTCGTCAAGAACCAGAGCGATTGAAGGGTAGATGCGTGCTCTGGGTTGTACCTTATGATAAGCGATCCGCATATCAAAAGCAGTTGAGTAAATGATTTTGGGGTTTGCGATCACTATCACTATCATTATCGTCTCCCCATTTGGGGATTTCGACTAATCCTTCAGCGATCGCTTTAACTGCAGCTTGAGCCCGGCTGGAGCAACTTAGTTTTTGCAGAACTTGATGTACATGGCTTCTTACAGTTCCAGCCGATATGTACAAGTGAGCAGCGATTTTTTTGTTACTCATCCCCTGAGTCATCAGTCGCAAAACGTCTATTTCTCTTCGACTGAGTATATTTGTTTCGACAATAAGCTGTGTTTCCTGAATTTGAACACGTCGAGCATACTTCGCTGCAAAATCTGCCGGGTGGAGTACTCCGAAAGTCTGCCGGGGGGATACTCCATGAGGCTCGCTTTCATCCGGCGAGCTTCGCGCAAAATCTGCCGGGCGGAATCTTCCGCAAAGCTCGCCGGAGAGAGTACTCTCTCCGGCAGACTTTGCGTCCGGCGAGTTTTGCTGACTACTCACACTTCTAACAAGAATCTTACCAATTGTCGAATCAATCCAAGATTCTCCCCGACATGTAGCACATACTGCTTCAACTAGTTTTCTCATTGGTAGGTTTTTGATGCAGTATGAATCTGCGCCATTTTTAAATGCTTTTGTCACTGTATCCTGTTGAGGATCGGCAGTTAAGATTAGAACTTTTGTCGCCGGAAAATCGCTTTTAATTTTTTGACACAATTCTGCACCATTTATATCGGGCAGGTTGATATCGACTAACGCCAAATCCGGACTATATTTTTTAATGAGGCTTAATCCTGACAATCCATTTTCTGCCTCGCCGCATACTTGAATGGATTTATTTGCAGAAAGCGCACTGACTATGCCGAATCGGGTTAATTCATGATCGTCGATAACTATGACTTTAATTTGACTCATAATTCTTCTCGGAATCCTCTAGATTTATTATTATATTACGAACACAAAATTTATTTGATTTATTAAAGTGG
>JAQYWN010000303.1 GCA_029379265.1 Rhizonema sp. NSF051 | reverse complement strand
TCTTGATATAGTTATAAACATCAATCATTAGAGAGAGGAAAAAGAGTATCAATCTTGTTATTTTTAGGAAAAGATTAGTCTTAAGGAAACAGCATTATGCCGCCTGACTAGCTTAAAGATTTTGAGAATTGTTGAAGCAATGCATTTAGGAAAAATATATCAGTTACCTACTCAGTAGACATGAATTGGTTGGGTTTGGTAATGAAATTTAAATGAGCGATTGTGACAACGAGGTTTAAGTCTGAATATCGTTGACAAAATAACTGGAAAAAACCAGAAAATAGCAAATCGAGGAGTAAATGAGTTATGGCATACGTAGATAGACCAGCAGATAATATCGTTACTGAGCCTGTTGTGAATCAAGTAGTTGATTATCATGACCGTGTTCGCTGGGGTCCGATTATTTCTGGATTGTTGGTTGCACTCGCAACTCAATTGATTCTGAGTGCTTTATTTGGTGCGATTGGAGCAGGCAGTATTGAAGACTCAGGGAGACCAAGAACAATAGCATCTAACGTTGCTAGTAATGTAGGAATTTGGTCAACAATTGGTCTATTAATTTCTCTATTTACTGGTGGCTGGGTGACAGCCCGTGCTTGTGGCCCAATGAACCGCAATACAGCTCTTCTTAACGGTGCGATTCTTTGGGCAACAACTCTGGCGTTAAGCTCTTGGCTATTAGCAAGCGGTGTATCAGGTGCTTTTGGTGTCGCAGCTTCCAATGCCGGAGCCGTTTTCAACCAGGCACAACAGCAAGGTGCTACACTTCCACAGAATGCACCTAACGTAACTGCTCAACAAGCGCGTGAGGTTGCTGCTAATCTACGTCAAGGATTATGGTGGTTTGTCATCGGTTCGTTACTGGGTTTACTCGCCTCAATGATTGGAGCCGTTACTGGCGTTCGCAATCCCCGAGTCAATAAAACTGAAGCATACAGGGTTCAAAGATAATGACAAGATCCCCGACAACTTTTACGAAGTCGGGGATCTTGGTTTTGCGTTGAACAAAAAAGCCTCTCAGATGAGAGGCTAAACTATGAATTTGTAAAACTCTTAACCAAAGAAATTAAGACCAGAGACAGCTAATGCACCGGCTAATGCAGAAGCCGCTAAAGAAAGAAAAGCCGTGTTAAATAACCACCAAGCAGCACCTTTAACAGCTTTCTTAGTTTCTACTGCTTGAAGATTGGCTTGTTCTTTAATGGCAGACAAGCGTTTTTGTGTTTCTTTCTGAATCAGTTCGGCTCTTTGCAGTACACTATCTCGTGCCCCTTCAATTCTGTCGAGAATCTGATTTGCTTGTTCCTCGGAAACATCTTCACGAGAACTCATAATAGCAACCAGACTATCACGGTCGAATTTACCCAAGCGATCGCGTAAAGCGTCAAATCCACTTTGTGGATCGTCAAACAACTTGGCGAAGTCTTGCTGGATGCCTTCATAATTGAGTTCGGGACGATCTAAAGAGTTAAGATAGGTACGAACTTTTTCAAAAGCCCCATCAAGTACTGATTGCAATTTTTGTTGAATCTGCTGGTATTGTTCGACAACCGAGTTGCGTGCAGATTCTATTTGATCGACAATGCGGTTGGCTTCGTCGAATGAGATATCCTCACGTCCAGACAACAAAGCGACAATTGTCGAACGGTCAAATTGGGAGACGCGATCGGTCAAAGAAGATACTCCAGCGCGCGGAGAATTCAGCAACAACTGCAGATCGCGCTTGATACTATCTGGGTTGAGTTCTTCTTTATTCGTATTGCGCAGATAGCTTTCTAAACTATCTTTAAAGTCACCAACTTTTTCAGTCGTGCGCTTTGCCAAGCTTTGCGGCGCTTTCACAATGTTATTAATGCCTTGTTGCACCGAGTCAATCGCACGGTTAACTTGCTCTTCGCTCACATCTTCCCGCCCAGAAAGCAGTTTGACCAAAGTTTCGCGATCCACTTGAGAGAGGCGATCGCGTAATGCACTAGCACCTTCAGTGGGATCTGCCAGTAACTTTTGTAAATCTTGCCCAATACCTTCGGGATTGAGTTCTTCCAAGTTCGTATTGCGGAGATACTCTGCAATAGTACTCGTTGTTTTCTCGTATTGTTCTTTCGCCTTGGAGGCGACTTTTTGTGGGGCTTGCAAAACGCTATCCCTTACTGATAGCAGTTGGTCAATAGTTTGATTGACTTGCTCCTCACTCAAATCTTCCCGTTGACTCAGTAATTTTACTAAGGTATCTCTATCAAATTGTGACACTCTTTGACGCAAGACAGACAATCCTGCTTGCGGGTCATCTAGCAGTGTTTTGAAATCACGCTTGATCCCGTCCGGATTGAGTTCTTCTTTGTTGGTATTGCGCAAGTAGTCTTCAACCTTTTGGCGCACTTCATCTGTTTTGGCTTTTGTTTGTTCTTGCAGTTCCTTAGCCTGATTCAAGAAATTATCGCGGGTTTGTTCGAGTTGGCTAACAATATTATTAGCTTCCTCTTCGCTAATGTCTTCGCGTCCAGCAAGAAGCTTAACCAGAGTATCGCGATCTATATCCGAAAAACGTTGGCTTAAATCTTCAAAACCAGCTTCCGGATCTTCCACCAGCTTCGCAAAGTCCCGTTTAATCCCTTCTGGATTCAGTTCTTCTTTGCCAGTGGAACCGAGATAATCTTCAATTCTAGTGCGAAAACCTTGCGTCTTTTCCTGTCCTTCAGCCTGCTGCACAGTCTCTAACACTTCTGTACGAATACTTTCCAACTGTTCGGCAAATTCCTGAATTTTCTCGTCGCTGATGTCTTCCCGTTGCTTGAGCAAATTGGTAAAGTACTCAGAGTTCAGTTCCTCTAACTGCCGTCGGACATCTCCCGGATTGGCATTTGCGTCATAGATGACATCTTTGAATTCATCTTTAACTGTCAGGCTGTTGAAATGCCAAGGAAAAGAATTCTGTATGTATTCTTCTACATCTGCCTTGATGGTGTTGGATTGACTCGGCGATTTCTCAGTTTCAGAACTGCCTAGGGATTTTGCTTGCTGTGTTGCTTGCTCTTTTAGCTTCTGCAACTGCTCTGTAATTTTATCGACATCTACTTCCTGAACTTTGTCTCTCAGCTTTTGTAGCTGGGGTTTAATTTTATCGATGTCTAACTCAGAGAAGTTAACTCTCTTCAAAACTGCTGGCAAAGCAGCACTTAAACCAACTTCTAAAGCCTGCTTCCCGATTCCACCACCGGGCTTGAGAATCCCTCCTCCAACTGCAGCGAGTTGAGAAATGCGATCGCCAAATTGTCCGGACTTTAGTTCTTCTGGAGTGGCAGAGTTGATTAAACTAACGACTTGATCTGTGGGATTTTGCCCACCCACAACTTGCTGCCAAGCACCTTCTAACTGATCGGCAACGCTATTGATATCTTCAGTAGAGAAGTTTGTACGGCTGCCGATTAGATCGACAAAAGTCTGGCGATTAACGTTTTTCAGTAAGTCGCTATCACCGAGAGATTGCAAATCTGCATCTTTTAAAAGCCAATCAAATTGAGAGCGAATTTCTTTTGAGTCTAGCTTTGGTAATTGTAAAGAAGCCAAAGAACTAGAGAGCGTATTCTTGATTTTATCTGGATCTATACCTTCGGTTAGTTCGCGGCGAACAGCTGCTGTAATTTCTTCAGCAGTAGAAACCATTTGTTGTTTGGCAGCATTTGCTCCTATTGCAGCAGTTGCGGTACCCATCACACCTTGCAAACCAGAAGTCGCCGTGCTGACAAGCGTTCCCAGCAAAGAACCGACTGCTCTTGAACCAAGCCACACTACCAGCGAGAAGTACGTAGACCAAATGACGACACCAATGATTGCTCCTAAAAGCGTACTCTCAATCAAGCTTAGTTTTACTGCTAGAAAACAAGCACCGAATAAAGCAATCGTAGAAGTCATGAGTGCCCAAATCCCAACGGCACCCTCAACTTTACCAATCGTTTCTCCTAAACCTCCAGATGATTCATTATTATTTGAGCCTGTTCCTAATGCTGAAACTCCGAAAGCTATAAAGAGGTTTGTTAGCAGTAATTGGAAGGCAAGTGCCATGACGACACCTGCGAGCAATGCCACAAAAAATTTAGGGCCAGAAAAAACAAGTGATGCTTCTTCAGGAGTTAAAAGTTCGCCTCCTAGCGGAATTTGTGCTAATGCCAGTCCAGTAAATTCCCAAGTCATAAAGTATTATCCTCTTGCTAAGTAATTTGGCTTAAAAAACTTCTAAAGGTTCGTAGAGCTACAAAAACAGCACAATTACGAACCTTTGAAGTTAATTAATGCTGATGTTCCAACATAACATAACGTTCCTAGTACAGCCGGGCATAATTAACTACACACAGAAAACACAGTCTATGTATGTATTCTCCTCTGTAGTCTTTTGACTCCCCTTACTGTCCAACTCTTTTCAATCAGGGATACGGCTTACTTGTGACCACCAAACCACTTAGATGCGATTGCTCCCAAAGCTGCGCCGACAAGCGGGTTACTGATGAACTTCATTATCCCCGGCTGTTCTGCCAACACTTCATGGAAGATGTCCGGATGGTTGTGATAGGTGAAAGACGCCAGTTTACTGACATCATCAGCACTCATGTGGTTGGGGTTGTGGCTCTGAAGGCCTAACTGTTGTTCTAAATGACGTTCGTCCAAACCTCTTTGCTTTAAGTGCTTGAAGAAGGAACGTGCGACATTACCCCGTTCATCAGGCTTAATTTGAGCGATCGCCTTTTGAAGTTCTGGCTCCATTTGGCTTGGAGGTACACTTTCGTGATTGAAAGACTTACCAAACAAATGACGGCGTTCTTCATGCGTTGAGCGCTGAGCAAAATCATCAAAGTTTTGGTAGTCTTTTGCGGGATTGGCTGGGGCCTCATCAAGAGATTCCGTATTACCCTGAGCCAAATCGTTCATGATTTGACGTTTATATTGGTCGCTACTAGACATTTTTCCAATCTCCTTAAACTATTCAAAAAGGTTTTATCATCAAACCAAGCAATTATTTATACTCAACTTGATTTGATTGCGTATCATATTGAGCTGTTAAAATCAGTTCTTTGTCTGGTGCATACATCAAGACTGATAAGTCTTGATTGGGGAAGTTCTTATGAAAACCTTGAACTAAAGATTTTGCTAATTGTTTGACTTCCGTTGGACGAACTTGAGGCGTAATTACCACACCTAACTTATTGTTATCACGCACATACGCATCTTTAACCATGCCGCTTGCTGTTCTTACAGCCCAATTAGCAAAATCTTCTCCGACTTTAGTGTTCCCGCGTTCTAACTGAGCATACTCCCCACTACGACTAATTCCTGGGGGTAATGAAGCTGGTGGTGTCGCTTGAACCGTCCCACTACAAGCAACAGTCATTGTTAGAACTAAGACTAAGACAAGACTTGTCAAAATTTGCCGAAAATATCTAAATGTCTTCAATTTTCCCTCCTTGCTTTCTTGCTACAAATGACTTTGATTTATCTGAAAAACATGTGAGCATTCCTAATTGAAACTCATCATTAAGAATTATGCTCAACACCTTAAACTAAATGCTGTTAGGTTTATCTATAACAGGACGACCATCAGTATTAACATCTAATTCTTCACGACGAATAGTCTCTTGAGCTTCAACAGTCTCTTGCTCTGTAACTTTCGTAACTCTGACTTCTTCGCGCACAAAGGCTTCTTTTCTAATATCTGGAACTTCTTCGTGAATTTCCAGACGTGCTACTTCGCCCTCACGGAAGTTAGCAACACCAGGAGCAACAGCTTGCCCTGCGTCTGTTGGAGTGACTCGCTCAATAATAACTCGTTCTTTTTCTAATGGAACAGCAACTCTTGCTGTATCAGTTTCAACATGCTTGCCAATCTTGACTTCTCCAGTTTTCTGACGCTGCTTGTTAGCGACCAACCGTTCCTCATAAAGTTTGAAGGTTTGATCTTCGTGATCGCTGACATCGTATAAATCTCGGTCTTGTTCGTAGTTATAGGTATCGCGATTATATGTTGGTGAGGTGACATTTCCAACAGCCGTAGATGCTGCATCAAGAGGTCTTGTACGATGTACCCCACGCACTTGCTCTTCATAGTCGTAATCAAGTGGCATACCCTCTTTATATTCAGGTAAATTTTCCGCTTGCTCTTTTGTCATATTAACGAGAATTTGGTTAGCGCCAGAGTCAGTACGTGTACGACCAATAGGTAACAATACTTTTTTTCCAAAAATCCACAAGCCTAAGTCAACGATTAAATAGCGAAACTTCCCTTGCTCATCTACCAAAATATCACTGACGCTACCAATCTTTTCGCCATTTCCTTGGGAATGGACATTCATTCCTTTAATATCTTCACCTTGAACAGTCGTATGGTATTCAGCATCGAAATCACTTATTTTGTGTAGAGGCATGATTCTATTCCTTATTACTTATTATCTTCACTTTCGATAATATGAAGTTATTATTTATTAGTCCTCTTTCTCTAGAAGTATTTCAATAAATATGGTGTCTCTCCCCAAAGATAATAGAGATTTCTTCACAAAAATAAACAAAAATACCTCCAGATTTATGAGAAACCTGATGAAGTCTTATTTTCCTATATTTGATGAGAGCGAATATCGATTTTGTGAGGTGGTTCTAGCAATAAATGTAAAGTTTTCAAAGCAATTTATTAAAGTAATCGTTCAGCTTAACACATCATTTAATTTGATAGCTATATAGTTAGATCTGGTAATGGGTAATAGGAAGTGAAGAACAGTTACTAATACCCTTTGTCCCAATTACTCATGACCAATGGAACTGCGAATAATTTAAGATTGCTACATCCACATGAGCAAACACTCACATCTCAGCCAGTCGTCAACCTGACGCACACGACGCATCTGAGTAAGCTTTACAAAAAGACCACCTTGAGCGTCCATTTCTTCGCGCGAAAGTGACAGGCAGTTACTACAACGGGACGCTCCTCGCCTCAACCGTCTCTCACAGCGCAGGCTCTCAAACCCCAATACTCTCATCTGTACTGGCGTTGGGGAACCCTCAAGACCGCAGTGGCTCCAATTGGCACGAAATCTTACTTCTTTTAACGGTAGGATGAGTTTCAGGTTATGACAATTGATATAAGGAAAAATATTTAAAGTAAAATACAATTAAGTGTTCGAGGAAATACACCAGAGACTTATCAGAAAAGTTGGAGGTAAATTAAGAATTATGGACGCTCAAGGGCAAAAGCAAGAATACACGACTAGCAATTTTCCAGATACACCAGAAGCATTAGAAAATTTAGAAGCACCGATCCAACCAATGCTACCACCTGCGCCTGAGACTGGTAACGTGGAACGAATAAGCAGACAAATTTCTGAATTTTTGGCACAACTGCCGAATTACATCGCTAGGTTCGTTAACGAATACAAGCTGCCAGTAGTAAGCTTTGTTTTATTATTGGCAACAATTATTACACTCCGCATCGTGCTGGCAGTTCTGCAAGCCTTCAGTGATATTCCCCTGATTAGACCAACTTTCGAGTTGATAGGATTTGGTTACGTAACCTGGTTTACTTTCCGCTATCTTCTTAAATCCTCAACTCGTCAAGAATTAGCTACAGAAATTAACTCTCTGAAAAAACAAATCTTGAAAGGAGATATTTCATAATCTTTAAGAATTGTTCCTGTTCTTACCTTGGTTTCGCCTGAAGGAAACTAGTGAACGATCCACACTGAGAAGATCGGCATGTGTGGGTTGAGCGAAACCCTTACCTCCTAACCGTTCAACCTTTTTTAGGAGGTCTCCCCGCATTACGTACATTCATAATTTTTCCGAGTACGTCAAACCAAAAGGGCGCACCCATTGCGATCGCAAAACCACTAACAATCCAACCGGGGATCGCTCGTACAAGTTTAGTCTGCGGGAAAACCCGGTGTTGAAGAGTTGTCCAACCAATTTGCTGTTCTAAATTAGCATTAGTCCAACCGATAGGAAGAGAAGTATCCTTTAATACCTCGTTAGCTTGATTTCTCAACTTATCTAAATCTGTATCTGATTTTTGACTATTTTGTATCAGGAACTGCTCTACATTAGAAATTATTGTGTCTCGCAGTTGTGAGTCTTTAGATAATCTATTGACTATATGAAAAGTATCTACGTTAGCAGTAACAGCAATAACAAAACCGATTAAAATAGTGACTCCCTTGGCATTGCGTTTATAGACACCAGAAGCGCGTTCCATAGAGTTGTTAAATACACTTTCAATTTCTTGCTTTAAGATGTTTATCCCTTCTTCTGAACTTTTAGTTTTTGCTTGAGCACGCTTTGCCCAAACATTAATATTTTTTGTAACAGATGATGGTAAAATATTAATTAACTCTTGAAATTTTTGATAAGTTGCGCTATCTTTGTCTTTGATAGCAGATTCAATTTCTCTATAAACAGCACTACTTGTATTAATTGATTGGACAACTTCCTGGAGACTTGGACGTAGACCTCCAAGCAATATTGCTCGATCAGCATCATCAAAAATATCTTTTCTTATAAATTTTAGCTGTCGTAAGGATTTAGCAAAGAATTCATCTTTAGGGAGATTACTCTCAAAGCTCTCTATATACTTGTCTAGACTTTTTGCCATGGAATTAATAGTTATCGGCAAAGTAGCTTTATTTTGTTGAAAGTCCCAAATAATCCTTTCAAACTCTTTATGCATTTCTGTAAAATCTTGATACATAGTATTAAAG
>JAQYWN010000302.1 GCA_029379265.1 Rhizonema sp. NSF051 | reverse complement strand
TTTTGTACTCTTTATTCGCCTACTCCTGGTTTATACCGTAGGTGCAAGATCTGAGTTAGGAATCAGCACTTCGGAAAGTGCGTTCTCTTACTGTGACTAAACAGAGGCGTTCATTTGTCACAAAGAACGTTTTAAGAGTTACAACGCTTCAAAACGTGCAACGTAGACTTGCGTTAGCTTATTAATGCGTTAAAGTTTCGTAGCAAATCCAAATTCTTGAGAATGCAAATTGTCCCGAAAACTAACTTCCCTCTAGAACAAACTCTAACTACAAAGAAAATTACCTTAGATGTTGGAGGTATGAAGTGTGCTGGCTGTGTTAAGGCAGTAGAACGACATCTCTGTAAACATCCTGGAGTCAAAAGTGTTTCTGTAAACCTCGCAACAGAGGTAGCAGTTGTAGAATCTGAAGGCAATACGGTAGATCCAGATTCACTGGCACAACAATTAACCGCATCTGGGTTTCCGACTCAACCTCGGAAATCTGGTAGGAAAAAAGCAAGCGAAACACAAGTAACACAAGATCCAGAAGAACGACATCGCCAAGACATGCAGTCTGTACAAAGACAATTGCTCATTGCTTCTGTACTGCTAGTACTGTCGTTAATGGGTCATTTTGGTAATATGACTGGCTTCGTCTTACCAGTATTGCATAATATTTGGTTCCACTGTGGATTGGCTACAGTAGCACTACTCATTCCAGGGCGTCCAATTTTAGTAGATGGCTGGCGCACGTTACGGCACAATGCACCCAATATGAACACCTTAGTGGGATTGGGAACGCTGACAGCCTACACTGCCAGTATAATTGCTTTACTATTTCCCCAACTAGGTTGGGAATGTTTTTTTGATGAGCCAGTGATGATGCTCGGCTTTATCCTTCTCGGACGCACATTAGAACAACAAGCTAGAAATCGAGCTGCTGCGGCATTCAGGCAATTACTTGCGCTCCAGCCACCAATAGCCAGATTGATTGCCAAACCGAAAGAAGCAGATTCAGGAGCTAATTCTTCCCCTGCCTCAAAAGTTCTTGCTTCCTCCCCAGTGACAGAGATTCCTGCTGAAGAAGTACGTGTTGGTGAATGGTTACAAGTTCTACCAGGAGAGAAAATCCCCGTTGATGGTGAGGTGGTGGAAGGGCAAACAACAGTAGATGAGTCGATGCTAACTGGAGAAGCATTTCCAGTCGTAAAGCAACCAGGAGATCTGGTGACAGGAGGAACGCTAAACCAATCAGGGGCGATCGCAATCCAGGCAACTCGTACCGGAGATGACACCACTCTAGCTCAAATTGTCGCCTTGGTAGAAGCAGCGCAAACTCGTAAAGCCCCAGTACAGAAATTAGCAGATACAGTTGCTGGGTACTTTACTTACGGGGTATTGACAGCAGCTTTGTTGACTTTCGGATTTTGGTACTTTGTTGGCAGCCATATATTCCACGATGTGGTCATCATGTCAAGTGGTATGCACATGGCACATCAAACCCCACAACTTCATCCCGACTCCCCACTGCTGCTAAGTTTAAAGCTAGCGATCGCAGTCATGGTAGTTGCTTGTCCCTGTGCTTTAGGTCTTGCCACACCAACAGCTATTCTAGTGGGAACTGCAATCAGTGCCGAACGCGGTTTATTAATCAAAGGTGGCGATGTTCTGGAAAGAGTACACCAGTTAGACATTGTGGTATTTGACAAAACTGGCACTCTGACGACTGGTCATCCAACTGTTACTGATTGTATCTCAATAGAGGAAAATAGCGAGTGGGCTTTAGGGAGTGGAAAAACCTACTCCCTAATACAACTTGCTGCAGCAGTAGAAAGTGGTACTTGCCATCCCCTGGCAAAAGCGATTCAGCAGGAGGCAAATCGGCAAGAGTTAACTATACCAACTGCTATAAACTTTCACACGGAAGCGGGATTCGGCGCGTCTGCTGTGGTGGAAGGTCATTTGGTACTGTTAGGAAATGAAGATTGGTTGCGCTGGCATGGAATTGCAATCAATGAAACTGTACGCTTACAGGCTCTTGAACTGGCATCTTCTGGAAAAACAGTTGTATATGTTGCTTCTGAAACAATCATCGGACTCATTGCTATTCAAGATACTCTGAGATCTGATGCGTTTTCTGTGGTTGACAAATTGCGCTCTTTGGGTTTAAGAGTCATTTTGCTAAGTGGTGATACATTTCAAGCAGCCACTTGTATAGCTAAACAATTAAAAATAGAGAACAGTGATGTGATGGCAGGTGTCCCCCCAGCTAAGAAAGCTGCGGCAATACAAGATCTCCAAGGGGGAATAGGGAATAACACGACAAAAAGAGCGATTGTGGCAATGGTAGGAGATGGTATTAATGATGCTCCGGCTTTATCTCAAGCTGATGTAGGAATTGCTTTGCACTCTGGAACCGATGTCGCTATTGAAACGGCTGACATTGTTCTGATGCGCGATCGCTTAACTGACGTTGTGGAATCGATTGCGCTGAGTCGTGCCACCTTCAACAAAATCCGCCAGAATTTATTTTGGGCTTTTGCATACAATACACTTGGAATTCCCTTAGCTGCTGGTGTTTTATTACCTAGTTGGGGTTTTGCTCTTAGCCCAGCTGGTGCTTCCGCACTAATGGCTTTTAGCTCTGTTAGTGTTGTCACAAACTCAATTTTGTTACGGCGAGAGCGCAAATTGTCCTAAAACTATGCCTTTAGAGGTAATCTTTCCGAACACAATTATTGATTTTCTCAAACTCAGGTTACACTAGGTCGGTAGTTAGCTATTACGAAACTTATCAAAATAGTGCTAAGTGCTAAGCGAGTTATTTTATACGAACAAAATTTCTCGCCAAGGCACTTCTTTTTCGGGAAAACAGTCAGAAGCTCTTGAATTTAAACATTAGGGAGCAAAAAAGTCTTCCTGATGACAATCTACCGGATAAATCATGCAGGGGTTCTAATCTTTGAAAACTCCTGGCTTCAAGTCGAGAAAGCCGCCCACAGTGCTGTCTCTTCAAAACTCAAGGGAGATGGAAGACACTGTTCTGACTTCTCACTCTTATAGATAAGTAAATTAAATGTTTACCAATTTATATCAGCATCATAGACTTTAAGTTAGAGAATGACAGCAAACAATAATCAAAAAATTTTGATTAACAAAAGTTCCAAAGATTGTAGCAATGATTTGTCAATGGCAGCACAAATTAATGAAACCCATCTGTTAATAATAGAAGACGAGCAAGGACGCAAAGAATTTCCTCTTGATCGCTCAATGTACTCAATTGGTAGAGATCGTGACTGCGATATCCGTTTAATTTCGCAGTTTGTTTCGCGTCGCCACGCCACGCTAGTCAGGCAGATCCGAGACGGTAGTAGCCATAGGTATTATTATCGAATTCTCGATGGTGATGAAAAAGGTAAGCCGAGTGCCAATGGTCTAATGATCAAGGGACGTAAGATGGGTTCTCACGATCTGAAGAACGAAGACGAAATTATTTTTGGTCCTCAAGTACGTGCCATTTATTATTTACTACGAGATACTATGCGACCGGGGCAGACCGATTCGAGCGAGTATGATATTACATTAATTAACCCTGGCATGACCGAGGATATTGAAGACTGAAACTTGACAGATGAGAGCGATTTCTACTAAGTAGGAGTCGCGCCATCCGACAAGGAGGCACGGTGGATAAAAATCTTCACATCCGAATACGACTGCGATGGCGCTCTTGATTCATAAAGCTTTCTTTTGGGCACCACTATCCTGCAAGACTTTCAATCAGATGCCAGTAGCGGCAATCTTCAATCGCCTGTTTAATAAATTCAAACATTTGTTGACAGTGGTTTTGCAGCTGGAGCGGCAATTCATCATTTTTAATGACAATACTCATTCGAGTTCCTGTGTCAGTGGCTGTACTTTTATCTATAAGCGCTTCCACTGTCACCAATTTGGAAAAGGAAACATTACCGGGAATCTCTCGCGCCATAATGTAATCGGGTGTGTAGTACTGAACATCCAAATTACAGTCTTGCAGAAGTTCTACAAGTAACGGTTGGAGATCGTTAATTGAAACAGAAATAATAAATGAACATGTATAACGAGCCATAATAGCCCCAAGCCTTGCAACACTCCGTCCATCCTATAATAGTTTACGAAGTAGACTAAATATAGTTTACTTATTATCTAGATTCTGCCGAACAAAGAAAAATTTGACGACTGAAGGCAGTGGTTACCTAACTGAGAAACATGAAAGTAGCAATTACTGGTGCAACAGGATTTGTCGGTAGTCGTTTGGTAGAACGACTGCAAGAGGAGGGTATGAAAGTGCTGGTATTGACTCGTAATACTGCTTTTGCCCAAAAGATTTTTCCATCTACAGCTTTTCCCAATGTGGAAATTGCTGCTTATACACAGAATGAACCTAGTTTTTGGCATCAACTTGCTACATGTGAAGGTGTTGTCAATCTTGCAGGAGAACCTATTGGCGAAGGACGTTGGACACCAGAACGTAAGCAGGAAATTCTCAACAGCCGTAAGTTAGGTACCCAAAAAATTGTCGAAGCAATACTTAACGCCAACCCCAAACCAAAAGTGTTGGTTAACGCCTCAGCTATTGGTTATTACGGTACAAGCGAAACTACAGTCTTTGATGAAAAGAGTCTACCAGGTCAAGATTTTCTTGCTCAAGTCTGCCAGAGTTGGGAAGCTGAAGCCCAAAAAGTTACAGATGTTGGTGTCCGACTGATTATTCTGCGATTCGGCATAGTTTTAGGGATGGGTGGTGCCCTAGGAAAAATGATTACACCTTTCAAACTCTTTGCAGGAGGTCCTATTGGTAGCGGTCAACAGTGGTTTTCGTGGATTCACTTAGATGATGTCGTTAATCTGATAATCCTTGCTTTAACTAAGCCGGAAATGCAAGGAATCTACAACGCTACTGCCCCACACCCAGTCCGCATGACAGAATTGAGCAAAACTATGGGACAAGTGATGAATCGTCCTTCCTGGTTATCTGTCCCTGCTTTTGCAATGGAGGCCCTTTTGGGAGACGGTGCAAAAGTCGTTTTAGAAGGTCAACAAGTCCTTCCCCAACGAACCTTAGCGACTGGCTTTAAGTATCAATATTCTCATCTGCAACCAGCACTTGAACAAATTCTCAAATGAATTTAGCAATTATTAGTTAGTATTTCTACTGGTTAGCAAATACTAACTGTTACCAGTGTTCAGAAATTTCCGAGAAATCCAACTCAAAATGCCACTGGTAATCGCACCAACAATGAGGATAGTAATTGCCGGAGTAAATACAGGCTGCCAAAGTTTGTACCATAAATCCAAACCCAGCGGCAATCCTGACTGACGTCCGATGACTGCGATCGCGAGCCATACAAAGCCGAAGATAACTAGGAATACATCGGCTACTAAAACGTAGTTGAGCCAGTTTAATAGTTTATCTTTCATAAAGGGATGCTTGAGTAGAGGGTCAAGAGGCGCGGAGTTATGAAGACGATATTTCCAATACACTTCCAGGATACGTGAATTTACATGTGTGTAGAGTAGAGAATCCCTACACACGTAACTTCTTTGAATACCTGTTCGGCACTAATGCAAATTGTATTGACCTTTATTCCTCATTCCTGTACGGGTGGATCAGGACAAAAGATCAGCAGGAGCAATGATGCTTCGTATATTAAAGAGAATGATAACTCACTCATCACTTTTCAAATAGCCAGCTTTTAACTTTTGCCAGACTTGACCAATTTGGTTTTCTGCTTAAACCTTCTTCAATGCTATTTTTGACTTCCTCCTGCCATTCAGAGTTAACAAATATTAGCTGTTGTGCAAAGTCAACATGTTGCCGTAAACCTTTTTGGCCTGTTTCCAGCATTGCTACAGCAAGATTCACCCTAGCTTGTGGATCTTGTGGATTTAACTTCACTGCTTTTTGTGCCGCCTTATGAGCAAAGCTTGGCTTATCATCCAGCAGGTACAACCATGCTAAACAAGTCCAAGCCGGACTGCTTTTGGGAGCGCGATCACAGACTTCTTTAAATAAGGGGATCAACTCTGAAGGTGCTTCTCCCGCCTTGTATCGTTCCAAACCTGTATCAAACAGGGATTCGACTGTTTGAGTCATAGCCAATTCGTTATAAGTCATTGATCATTCGTCATTAGTCCTTTATCATTAGACAACGACAAATGACAAAGAACAATATTAGACACCAAATGATTTACCGCAACCACAGGTTTGAGAGGCGTTAGGGTTAGTAAATTGAAAGCCACCGCCAATCATAGCATCGCTATAATCTAGCATCAAGCCATAAAGATATAACAAGCTCTTGCGATCGCAAACAATTTTGAAGCCATCGTAGTCAAAAACATCATCGTGAGGGGTAATTTTAGCTGGATCTTCAAAATCCATCAAGTACGACATCCCGGAACAACCACCTTGACGCACTCCAACCCGTAAGCATAAATCTGTACCTTGCTTCTCTTGCAAGAATTTTACCTGTCGCAGAGCGGAGGTGCTTAAGAGTATTCCTTTTTGTTGAGATTGAGTTGCTTGTGCTTGTGTCATCTGCTTTTTGGTCTCCTAAGTTATTCTAAATATGAGAGTGTAGAGATAAGGTTTCTCATTCAAAGGCCTAAATTACCCAAATTACTCCAAAAGTTTTTACATATATTCTAGCGATCTAAATGCCGCTCTAAGTCAAATTGTAAAGAGTCGAGCGAAAGCACACAAAGATTTTTATTCTAGAATTGAGAGATTCAGTATTTCTAGAGTTTAAATCCCATATGCCAACCGAATCCGCGCTCGCGCTCTTACTAGTAGCCGGTAGCTTTCATCCAAGACTAGCCTCAACCCAAGCATGATACTTCATAAAAATAGCTTCTTTTGATTAATTTACTCTATGACAAGTTTTAATCGCTCTACCAGCCGTCGGTTGAAGAAATTAACCCAAATTCCTTCTGTGTGGGAGGGCGATCGTCGTCCATTGTCATCACAAACCCAAGCCGAGGACTCAGAGGCAAAGGGCGAATGTATTCTGTGGGTGGATGGCTCACAAGGAATTGTTCGGGGAATGGACGTAGTAGCACCAGAAACCGGTCCGGAGGCGATTGTTCGCACTTTAATGCGAGCAATCGAACATCCCCACAGTCCAGCCAAACCAGCTCGCCCTCAAAGAATTGTGGTTAGGGACAGAGAGATCCAATTTTATCTGCGCGGAGTGCTGCAAGATTTGGACATTGGAATTGACTATGCACCAGAATTGCCTTTGATTGACGAGCTATTTCGTGGATTTACTGAAATCTTAGATAGCCAAGTTCCCGATTTACCTCCGCAATATGCACAAGTGTTGCACGATAAGGCATTTGCAATTTGGCAAGCAGCTCCTTGGGAATTGTTAGAGGAACAGCAAATCTTGTCAATAGAGATTAACAAGTGGGATGTTGGTACACTTTATGCCTCCATCGTGGGGATGCTGGGAATGGAGTATGGGGTCTTATTTTATCGTTCGTCCGAGTCCTTAAGACAGTTTCGAGCATCAGTTCTCAGAGATGAGGAATCACAAGGGCGTTTGGAAGAGGCTTTTCTCAAGCAAGATTGTCTGTTTCTTACCTTTGAGCATACTGAAGATATTGATGAAGATGACGACGACTTTGGGGAACTAGACTTATCGGATTTGCCGTTATCAGAAATTGACCCTACTTTTGGCAATATCCATCCTTTAGAAGGGCTGCGATCTGTTTTGTATGACGAAGAAGCACTTGTCGTTTTTGTCGCCTTAGAAAGTCTTGGCCGCTTTATTCGCGATCATCGTCGCCCCCTCAGTGAGGATACTCTTCCCCAACTCAGTCGTCGTTATCGCATTTCGCTGCCTCAATCAAATGAAGCAACTAAATCTGTTTCCGTCACTGTCTCTACTCTGCCCGAGTTAACAGCAGAATTAGAGGAAATGGCAGACTTCGACATTCCAGAGGAAGAATCAGAATCAACGTTTCAGTCTTTGCGAGATGACTTGATACCAGAAGATTCTTTCCTCAGCTTAGGCGTAGTCTCTTGGGAAATGTTGGAACACTTGCATAAGCAAGTTAAATACCATAAAGCAGGAGAAATTAGACAAACTGGTGAAGGTTTACCTGTGATTTTAATTCAAACTTCCCGTCCCAAGGCAAAGTCTGTGATCGAAAATATTGAAAAAGCTGGAGGAATAAAAGCAATTTGCTTTAATCCAGGTGCAGATCCAGATGAGCGCAAGCAGTACGACTTGGGTTTGTTGCAAACTGAAAATGGGGAATTGTTTTTATTTGGTGAATTTGAAGATGATGACCCAACACACGTAGAAGCTCGGAAAAAATGGAATCAACGGTGTAAAAATACCAAAGGATACTGTGGTTTAATCGTAGCTAAAGGGCTAACAGGAACTTCCCGTGGCAATCCCCAGCTAAAAGATATGATGGCTGTGTTTGAAGCTCAATCCATTTCACCTAAAGATTTAGGACTCGGTACTCTTCAACTGATGTCTCAACTGCAACTTGAATAATTACTTAGATTATAACCATAAATATAGTTCTATGGGCTAATGATGGGTAGAGTAGCGTAAAAAAGAGCAGATACTGATCTTATGGGGTACTGCTTAACTGAGCTTTGAGCAGGTCATGGAAAGTATTTACCCCTTACAGACTGGATGGTACAGCAGATTTGACATTACAAACTTTACAAATCAATTGCTATAGACTTTTTACTAACTTAATTATCTTAGATCTAATTATGCT
>JAQYWN010000028.1:17691-21963 GCA_029379265.1 Rhizonema sp. NSF051 | reverse complement strand
TCGTGTTTTATACGCGAACAAAAAATCTTTGATTTTACCCCCTTTGTCCCTTAACCGAGCAGTATTGCTCAGTGACTCAACGTTGCACTCCTTTATTGAATCACAAAACTCAGATGCCAGCTTGTTGAGTGAGTTAGAGAGCTTAGAGTTGGGCTGGAGTGAATCACAGCAAGAAGAATCAGCAAACCCTCTTTTTGAGGAAATTTGGGGAAAGGACAAGCCGGAGCAGGATCAAGAGGAAACCATAACCCAGGAACTAGAGTTTGGGAATATTTTAGAGAATATCACCTTTGCATTTAATAGCAACGAGGAGTTTGGGGATGTTTTAGAAGATCAAAGCTTTGAATTTGATAGTAAAGAGGAGGAAGTCATACCTCCAATCCCGATCCCAGAAGCTATTAATTCAACCGATCTTTCCGAGAAAAACCAAACTTCATGGTTTCAAAATGTCCGAGTTGAAGTTAAGCATTTAGATTATCTGAATTACTCTATTGGAGAATTGCTTACCAATCAAAACCGTCAATCACTACACAACGAACAATTGCAGGCTACAGTTCGAGTCATCCTCGCCCAGATCGAGCAACATCAGCAACAACTCAGTCAACTACGAGATTTGTCCAACCACTTCATCCCAAAACCACAGCAAATCAACAATTTTGGATTGGGTTTGAATACTGAGAGTCCAGAATTTCCGAAAACAATAGCACCCAATGATTCAAAATCCGAAATCCGTCAAGGAAAGTTTGCCACAGAGGGTTTCTCTCCAAGCAACTTTGAGCAAAATCCAAAACAGACGAATTCTTTCGATCCTTTAGAACTCAACCGCTATAACGAATTCCAGATCCTCATTCAGTCAGTTCAAGAAGACATTGTGCAACTAACAGAAACTGCTGATGAGATCGAACTCTTTGCTCGTTCCTCAGGTGAGACACTGGAAAAACAACGTCGATTGTTAACCAGCACCTATGAAACACTGATGGAAGCTCGGATGTTACCTTTAGGAAATATCTTTGGTCGCTTTCGCCATCTTTTACGGCATTTAGAACTACTGCATAACAAGCAGGTGAACCTGGAGCTTCATGGGACTGAAGTCTTAGTAGATAAAGTGGTGGCAGAAAAGCTGTTCGATCCCCTACTCCATTTGATTCGCAATGGTTTTCACCACGGCATTGAATCCCCTACTATCAGGGAACAATGGGGGAAGTCACAGAAAGGTAAAATTGAAATCTGCGCTTACTATCAGAATAGGTATTTGATTGTTGAAGTCAGGGATGATGGACAAGGGTTGGATTTTGATAAGATTCGCGCCACGGCAGTAGAACGTCAAATTTTAACAGAGGAACAGGTGAGCAGTCTTGATGAAGTTCAGCTAACAAATTTACTCTTTGAACCAGGTTTTTCCACCACCTCTCAAGTCAACGATCTCTCCGGGCGAGGTATTGGGCTTGATGTAGTTCGGACTCAGTTGCAAGCCCTTGGGGGTTCAGTATCAGTATATTCCGAACGCTATCAAGGCACAACATTTACACTTCAAATTCCGCTCAACTTAACAATAGCGAACTTACTTCTATGTCAGGCAGGCGATCGCACTTATGCCTTGTTCACAAATGAGATCGAGCAAATTTTAATTCCTCAAGCACACCAAATTAGAGCCTGGGAAGGTGGGAAAGTTCTTCAATTGGGTAAAGGTGCTGATCAACGACTTGTCCCTATCTATCAACTCTCAAAGATCCTGAACTATTTCTGGTTGCCAAACCCAATACTTTCTCAGCCACCTCAACATACAGGAGAGCAGCCAATAATGCCTGTAATTATGATTCATTACCAGGATAGGCTGATTGGTTTGGAAATAGACCAATTGATTGGGGAGCAAGAATTAACAATCCGTCCTCTAGGTCAAATGATTGTACCACCCAGCTATATCTATGGTGGTAGTATTTTAGCTGATGGTCGCCTGACTTTAGTGCTGAACATAGTCGCTCTCATACAGCATGTGGAGGAGCAGCACAGAGATCGCCGTCATGATCTCACTCGTTTGTCTTCAACATCCTCCGTTAAGAGAAAATTTACCACAGTATCTTCAACACCCTCTCGATTTTCTTCAAGTCAACAGCAGCAATTACCAATCCAAACTCGAGCTTTCTTAATTCCGTCTCCAGAACCGAATCTCCCTGCTCAACAAAACAAAATCATCCTTGTGGTAGATGACTCAATTACCTTGCGTCAAACTCTAGTGATGACACTTCAAAAAGCAGGTTATCTAGTTCTTCAGGCAAAGGATGGCTATGAAGCACTCAAGCAACTCGAACAGCACAAAGGTATTAATTTAGTGATTTGTGACATTGAGATGCCACGAATGAATGGGTTTGAGTTTCTCAAATACCGTCACAAAGACAATATTTTGGCGCGAATTCCTGTTGTCATTCTATCATCTCGAAGTGGTGAAAAACACCGCCAAATTGCTACTGATTGTGGTGCAACAGCATATATGACAAAACCCTATTTAGAACACAATCTACTGACAGCAGTGAAAGATTTACTTGTGGAAAACTCTCCCGGCTAAACACCCTTCTCCTACGGGAAAGCGTTGCTCTTGAGATTCTTTGGTTTCACTCACTCATGGGCAAATTTTCCCAGAGATATTTTCTATTTAAAGATTTTGAAATTGTGGCATTTGAACACAAACCTTTATTGAATTAAAGTTATGTACGACGAGTCTAAAGTTGAGAAATTTATTGTTTTTAAAATTGCATATTATCGAATTGCACTACTAATAAACGATGTAGTGAAGGTAGTCAATTGTTCTTCTATTCCCAATCAGGAAATATTAACACTAGGATTAGCCCATATAGGTCGGCATACTATTAGGGTTTTGGATTTGCATGACTATTTAAATAAAGAGATTCAAAATCCTATGTCTCTACAAATTAGTAATTTATCTCAAAAAAACACAACTGAAGGTTTTTTAGTAATTGTCCGCAATCTAGATCGGCAATTCTGCGGAATTTTGGTAGATCAACCACCAGATTTGTTAGAGTTACCTGACGAAATGATGCGATCGCTCCCAAAGTCAGCTCGTCAAGCCAAAACTCTCCTCGATCTAGTCAGCCATGCAGCTGTTATATCCCGCGAAGGTGTCACGAACACAATCTTTCTATTAGATGTTGAGCAAGTCTTAAATCTTGCTATTCATGATTCCCATTCACTTGCTGTAAAAGATGCGCGGTATTGTTAGAGTGCCTGATGATGCAGCAGTAAAGCACCATTATTAATAGTAGGGTGAGTTCTAGGGACGCCACTTTCAACCTTCTTTTACCATCCAAACCAAAAAACCCAAAATTTGCTCAATTGGAGGTAAAGGATAATCATTCAAATCTATTGTGACAACTTGTGACTCAAGCTTGAGAAATCGCCATTGGGTGCCACTGGTGACGCAGCCGTAAACAACTAAAATTGGTTGACAAAAAGCTTCATTAAAGCGTTGCATAGCAACCATCTCAGCAATACACTGTCCCAGTCCCAACTTTAAATCCGCTTTTTTTGCTTCTACAACAACTATAGTCGGAGCTTCTATAGTTAATTGTTCTCTTGATCGGCTAACTAAAAAATCGCAGACTCCATTGAGTCCTGCATCTATATCTACATCAAACTGTTCCCCGGAAAAAACGCTGATTTCTCTATTGAGAATGCGTCGCATCTCCAAAAGTACAGGATTGATTATTACCTCGGAACGAGCTTTTTCTGTACCTACGGCTACTGCCCAAGGCAAATCTTCTAATATTGTTTTTAGCCTGGGACTAAGGGTTATTGGTGCAATTGTATCTGGAAAAAATCTTACCCCCTCAACGATGGTGAGTTTCAAATCCCGCTTCGCTTGCGCGATGGTAAATTGGCTGTAGGGCATAAGAAACTATCAATCAAAATTTATTAAGCAGTAGTTAAAAACTCTATAAATTATTGTATCGTGCGATCGCCCTTGAGGCTTCAAATCAAATCAACCAGAACGCTCTGATTCTTTTGAGTGCCAAATGCTATATGTAGCGTGGATGTCGAGTGGGTGAGTGTTCGTAGCAGCTGTAACATAACCACAGAGTTTTGCATCACGCTGGTCATCAAGCCAATCAAACAATTCCGTATCCCGATCTATGGGAAAGTCCGTATTAGCTTTACCAATCCGTTCAACCTCAGATTTAACGTGAATTCGATAAAAGCTGTAGGGGCGGGTTTGAGATCATATTTGGATGTAGCCAGATATCATCTAAATTAAACCCG